>JAUXGP010000102.1 GCA_030621995.1 Psychrilyobacter sp. | reverse complement strand
GTAAGCAGTGAGGCACACCCCTTTGCCAAGAGTGGAGGCTTAGGAGATGTTGCATATTCCCTTCCTAAAGCACTTATTAAAACTACAGATATTAGGGTGATAATGCCTAAATACACAAGTATTCACGATAAATATCATAGCGGAATGAAATTGATATCTAAGTTTACAACTAAGGTATCTTGGAGGGAAAAATATGTAGGTCTTTATAGGATGAAATATGACAATATTCCATTTTATTTTATAGACAATGAAGGTTATTTTAACCGTCCAAATGCTTATGGGTATTTTGATGATGGTGAGAGATTTTCATATTTTTCTAGAGCAGTAATAGATGCCATTGAACATATGGATTTTATACCTGATATTATCCATTGCAACGACTGGCAGTCAGCTTTAATTCCTGTATTTTTAAGAGCATTTTATGGGGAAAAATATAAAGATATAAAGGTGGTATATACGATACATAACCTTAAATTTCAAGGGGTATACAGTAAGGAAACACTCCATGATATCTTAGGTTTAAGTAACTATTATTTTGATGAAGAAAGGTTAAAATTTAATGATGCCATCTCCTATATGAAGGGTGGAATTGTCTTCTCTGACTATATAACTACAGTAAGTGACACATATGCCAACGAGATAAAATATCCTTTCTTTGGTGAGGGTCTGCATGGTCTCTTTCAAAAGCTGGATTATAAGGTTACGGGGATAGTCAATGGTATAGATTATGACACTTTTAACCCGAGAAAAGATAAGGAACTTCACACTAAATACGGAATCTCTACAAGGGTTAAAAAAATAAAGAATAAGCTGGCCTTACAAAGAGAGCTGGGTTTATTAGAAAGTGAAGATATACCTGTTATTGGGATTGTAACACGGCTTACCGGACAAAAAGGTTTAGACTTGATAGCACATATATTGGAGGAACTGTTGGTTTTGGACATTCAACTGGTTGTGTTGGGAACCGGTGATATTCAATTTGAAGATCTATTTAGATACTATGCACTTATATATCCATCTAAATTATCAGCTAACATTACCTTTGACAGTACACTGGCTAAAAAAATATATGCTGGATCAGATATCTTCTTGATGCCCTCACTATTCGAACCATGTGGTTTGTCTCAATTGATCTCTATGAGATATGGAACTATCCCTATTGTAAGGGAAACAGGCGGATTGAAAGACACTGTGATTCCGTACAATGAATTTGAGGAGACGGGAACAGGTTTTGGGTTTAGAAATTATAATGCCCATGAACTGCTGGAAACTTTGAAATACGCTCTAAAAATTTATAAAAAGAAAGATCAGTGGGACAAATTAACTAAAAATGCCATGGAAAGAAAGAGCAGCTGGGCAAATGCAGCTAAAGAATATAAGAAGATATACAAGGCGTTAATAAATAAAAAATAAAGAAAAGATAGGAGGGATATTATGAATATTACAAAAGAAAAGATCCTATCTGATTTAAAAAAAGTGGCTATGACGATGTTTACAAAGGAATTTATAGACGCACCCAGGGAAGATCAGTATAAAGTATTTGCCACAGTTATAAAGGGATACCTTTCAGAAAATTGGCTGGAAAAAAATAAAAATTATAGAGTCGGAAAGGAAAAACAGGTATATTATTTCTCCTTGGAATTTTTATTGGGAAAGATGCTGTGCACTAATATCATTAATTTAGGTTTAGAAGACCTGTGTATGGAAGCTATGGATGAACTGGGTTTAGACTTAAAGGAGTTTGAAAAATATGATGCTGAACCAGGCCTTGGAAATGGTGGTTTAGGAAGACTAGCTGCTTGTTTTTTAGATTCTATGGCATCTATCGGAATACCCGGACATGGATGCGGTATAAGATATGACTATGGTTTATTTGAACAAAAGATAATAAACGGGGAACAGATAGAGGGACCTGACAATTGGTTAAAAAGTGGATTTGTTTGGGAAACCCAAAAAACTCATCAGTCTCAAAGGATAAAATTTTATGGAGATATAACTCTGAAAGAGGTAGGGGGATCCTTAACTCCTATTCATACTGGATATGAAACGATCTTAGCGGTTCCCTATGATGTACCTGTTGTAGGTTATAAGAATAAGGTTGTGAATAATCTCAGGTTATGGAAAGCTCAAATTGAAGGGAATGATTTTGATTTTAAATCATTTAGTTATGGTACTTTTTCAGAATTAGATGAGCATAAAAGAAAGGCTGAAGCTATCTCAAAATTATTGTATCCAGATGATACCACTGAAGGCGGAAGATTACTCAGATTAAAACAAGAGTATTTTTTTGTCAGTGCGGGATTACAGAGTATAGTGGACTATAATTCTAAAAAGAGGATCACACCAAATAAATTCCCTGAAACCTTTAGTATACAAATAAATGATACCCATCCTGCTTTCTGTATAGCAGAGTTTATGAGAATTTTAATAGACGACAAAAAGGTAAATTGGGATGAGGCTTGGGAGATTACCAAAAAAGTGATGTCCTACACCAACCATACAATTTTAACTGAGGCATTGGAAAAGTGGGAGATAGACAAGGTTCAGAAATTAATTCCCAGGGTATATATGATAATTGAAGAAATTAATAGAAGATTTTGTGATGAAGTTTACCAAAGATACAACGATTGGGACAGAGTTATGGATGTCGCTATCATTAAAGATAAAGTAATAAATATGGCACATCTAGCCATTATAGGGAGTCACTCTATAAATGGAGTTTCAAAACTTCATACAGAAATTTTAACAAATAAAGTATTGAAAAACTTCTATGAACTATATCCAGAGAGATTTAATAATAAAACCAATGGAATAACCCATAGAAGATGGTTGTTAAAGTCAAACAAAGCATTAACAACATTAATAGATGAGGCCATCGGGCATAGCTGGAAAGATGACCCGAGTCTTTTGGAAAATTTAGAACAATTTTCAGAAAATGGGGATTTTTGCAGGAAGATAGAGGGAATAAAATTAGAAAATAAAAAAAAATTGGCTGAATTTATTTGGGAGGAAACAGGTGTAGAAGTAGATCTCAACTCTATTTTTGATACTCATGTAAAAAGACTGCACGGATATAAAAGGCAGCTGTTGAATATCTTGCATGTAATCTATCTATATAGGGAGATACTTGAAGATGAAGACTTTACAATGCATCCTAAAACATTTATATTTTCAGCCAAGGCAGCTCCCGGTTATTATTTAGCCAAAAGAATTATAAAATTGATCAACTCTGTGGGAAAAATGATCAATGATGATGAGAGGGTTAATAAATTTATAAGGGTGGTATTTATTCCAAATTATAGTGTCAGTAAAGCTCAGATAATAATCCCTGGAAGTGATCTGAGTGAACAGATATCCACTGCCGGAATGGAAGCCAGCGGGACTTCAAATATGAAATTTATGATGAATGGAGCATTGATTATAGGAACGTTGGACGGGGCTAATATTGAGATGAAAGAAGCTGTAGGAAGGGAGAATATATTTATTTTTGGTTTAAAATATAGGGAGCTGAAAGAGATAGAAAAAAAACAATCCTATAATCCAATAACATTTTTAGAGGAGAATCCTAAATTAAAGGCAGTTGTAGAGATGTTAAGGGATGGGACCTTTGGAGGAGATTTTTCAAGTATATACAGTCATCTGATAGATGGGGATAGGTATTATGTTCTAAAAGATTTCAACTCCTACTTAGAAACTCATAGAAAGATAGATGAAATTTACCGTGACCGTGATAGATGGAATTCCATGGTAGTTAAAAACATTTCAAAATCCGGGTATTTTTCCAGTGACAATACTGTAAGAAAATATGCCAAAGAGATATGGGGTATAGATAATTAAAAAAATAGTCCGCTAGTAAAACTAGCGGACTATTTTTTTAATTATCTACTGAGATTTTAATTGATGATTTTTAAAGTCTTTAAGTTCTTGTTTCCTTAGATTTTTACCATTGACAGCATAGACAAGGTTTTTACCCAGTTGCATAGTTTTATTTGATAATCTTTCTATTTTTTTAGTTAAAACAAGAATTAGAGTTCCACCTTCTATATTATTTGGATTTTCTTTCATATATTCTATGATGTTTTTTATGATCTTCATTCTCATCTCATTGATTTTATCATCCTCTGCCAGAATAGTATAAATTTTTTTCTCATTCCTCTCAATAAAAGCATGGGTATAAGTTTGAAAAGTATCCATTACCTCTACAGTCATCTTTTCAATCATAGAGGTTATTTTTTTACTCCCGTTATCAATCTTATCTAATTTTTTTAACAAATTAAGGTTACCCTTTAGAAGATCACCCATTCTCTCCAGTATTTTGATACAGTTGATAAAGGAAACTAATTCCCTCAAATCGCCAGCTGCTGGCTGAAACCTGGCAATAGCTTGGATCGAATCTTCCATAATCTTAACTTCATAGGCGTTTATCCTGTCTTCTATAACCATAGCTTCTCCATAGAGGGAAGGGTCAAAACTTGCCTTGTTTAACATTTCTAAGTTGATTTGAAAAAGCCTGTTCACACTTTTAGACATCTCAATAAAGTGATTTGTTATACCATCTATTCTTTCGTGAAGATCTTTCATTCTCTCCTCCATTTTAATTTTATATTCTCTAGAAAATTATAGTTTATAATGATCTAGATTACTTCTAATTGGATGGGACGTCACGTTCCTTTTTATCTATCCAAATTTACCTGTGATATAATCTTCAGTTTTTTTGTTGCTGGGATTAGTGAATATTTTTGAAGTTTTATCAAATTCTTCAACTAAGCCGTGGTAAAAAAATCCTGTATAATCAGATATTCTTGCTGCCTGCTGCATATTGTGAGTAACTATTATAATGGTATATGATTTTTGAAGATCTCTTATGAGAGCCTCGATTTTATTTGTAGATATGGGATCTAATGCAGAAGTCGGTTCATCCATCAAAAGGATCTCAGGCTTTACTGCAATGGCTCTTGCAATACAAAGTCTTTGCTGCTGTCCTCCGGAAAGACTAAGAGCAGGCTGGTGAAGTTTGTCCCTTACCTCATCCCAAAGAGCTACAGATTTTAATGATTCTTCCACAATCTCGTTTAATCTTTTCTTGTTTTTTTCACCGTGGAGCTTTGGACCATAGATAATATTTTCATAGATAGTTTTAGGAAATGGATTTGATTTTTGAAAAACCATACCGATTTTTTTTCTTAAAATCACTATATCAAAGTTTTTATTGAAAATATCATCTCCGACTAAGCTGATAGAACCACAATATTTAGAGATATCGATAAGATCATTCATCCTATTGATAGATCTCAAAAATGTAGACTTACCGCAGCCTGAAGGACCGATAAGGGCAGTTACTTTATTTTTGTATATATCTATATTTATATCTTTTAAAGCCTGAAAATCTCCATAGTAGAAATTAAAATCTTTAACTTTTAACCTTATTTCATCTTGATTCATTTTAATCCTCCTAATCTTATTTTGATCTATTAAATTTTTTTCTTATAAGTGCCCCTAATAAACTAAAGCTGACTGTTATTAATACTAAAATAAACAGTGTCCCATCCATATTAGATTTTGGCATATTTGGAACTTGGGTTGAGATTACATATAGGTGATATGGCAGAGCCATAACTTGATCCCATATCCCTTCAGGCAAAAATGGCAAATAGAAGGCTGCAACTGTAAATATTATTGGGGCAGTTTCTCCCGTTGCCCTGGATATACTTAGTATAACTCCCGTTACAATGCCCGGTGAAGCTGCCGGCAGCACAACTTTCCATGTAGTTTCCCAACGTGTTGCTCCCAGTGCAAGAGAAGCTTCCCTTAAATTTCTAGAGATTCCCAGAAGAGATTCCCGGGTGGAGGTGATGATTACAGGTAAACACATGATTCCTAAGGTCAATGAACCAGCCAGTATAGAAGCTCCCATTCCTAAAAATATAACAAAGAGTGACATTCCGAAAAGTCCATAGATGATACTGGGAATCCCGGCTAAATTAACTATGGTCAGATTAATAGTTCTTCTAACCCAATTGTCCTTGGAGTATTCCACAAGAAAAATTCCGGTTAAGATTCCAAATGGTACTGCAACTATGATGGTTCCCAATGTAAGATAGATAGTTCCAACAATTGCAGGAAATATACCACCATCTCTCATTCCATTTTGCGGAACCTCTGTAAGAAACTCCCAGGTAATAGCAGGAATCCCATTAAATATTATATATCCTAAAACAAAGGTTACAGGAAGAATGGAAAAAATTC
>JAUXGP010000156.1 GCA_030621995.1 Psychrilyobacter sp. | reverse complement strand
CCTCTACATTGATATCCATAGTTGATCTCCTTTTATATATATAATTTTTATTTTTTATTAAAAAAAGCTCACAGATTATATCTGTAAGCT
Organism: Psychrilyobacter sp.; assembly: GCA_030621995.1. Classification (GTDB taxonomy): domain Bacteria; phylum Fusobacteriota; class Fusobacteriia; order Fusobacteriales; family Fusobacteriaceae; genus Psychrilyobacter. The sequence goes on along the minus strand of JAUXGP010000156.1, from coordinate 4,644 downwards.
TTAAAAAGTTTAATTCAGATACAACCCCTATTAGTATACTATAACAACGGGCTGTAATTTTCTATACAGTCCTTCGATTAATAATAGTAATAATAAGTTTGGTTGTTTGCTGATTTCATGATAAATTCTCCTAATTTCTTAGTTTTAATTTTTCTAATTATAACATAATAAGATTTTTTTTTAAAGCAGTTAAGTTAAATTTTATATTTTTAGAGTAAGTAAAAATATAAGTTATGTTACCAAAACAGTTATTTTTTTCTTAGGCAGCTCTACCTTTGATACCACTGTTCCCAGGAGCAATACGATAATCCCTATTACATTCACAACAAACAAATATTCTCCCAGAAAAAAATGCCCTATAATGGCAGCTGTTGGAAGTTCCACCAGACTCATTATCCCAGCTTTTGTAGGTGTGGTAAATTTAAGTGCTATAGAATAAAAAGTACAGGATAAAACTGTGGGAACTATTCCCAATACCACTGATATTCCTACCATTTTTAAACTAAGTGCTCCTAATAATATTTCTATATCTAACATAGGAAATACAAATACTGCTCCCACTAAAAAACTATACATAAGTATCCCGGTTAAATTACATTTTTCAGGTACTCTCTTAGTCAATATCGGGAAAAATCCATATGCCAATGCCGATATCAGCCCTATAATAAGTCCAAGTCCATTGGCTTTCAGAGTGGATATATTTCCTCCAGTCACTACAAGAAATGCCCCGTAAAATGCCAGACTCAGAGCTAAGCCCTTAAAAAGAGTGATCTTTTCATTAAAAAACATCCTCGACAATATTGCTGTAAAAAGCGGCCCCAGACATACCATCATTATCCCTACTGTTGTAGATGTCATAGATATACATTTATACACTGCCAAACTCATGGTTCCCTGGGTTATTATCCCTATTAATAGAGAATGTTTTACCCCTTCCCTTCCTACTTTTAGCTTTTTTCTGTCCGTAATTGAATAAAATACAAACATCGATAAAAAAGCAAATAACAACCTCAAAAAAGCTATTTCAAATGGTCCAACCCCTGTTTCACCTAAATAATATGAGATGATCCCAAGAGTTCCCCATGTAACTCCTGCTAAAAATGCAAGTCCGTATCCTTTATGTTCCACCTTTATCCCCCTTAATAATATATCTTTGGTTTTTTTCAAATAAAACATATTATAGTTCTTCTCCTCATATTATTCAACCTTAATCTGCCCTTTTCTTATTCAAATTTATAATTCTTCTTTATCAATTATATATATGTCTTTAATCATAGAATATATTCTTCCTTGAATTATCTAATACCTACTGAGTACAAAGAAAAGAAAATGAAAAAATTTGTATTGAATAAATATGAAATCGGAGGCAGTAGGTGATTGAGATTTTATTACAAAATAGAACAATTAAAAAGATATCAAAAATTAAAAAAAGGTTATTAATGATTGATTTATCTGGTGTATGTGCTATAATAGTGAAGAAGAATACAATATGAAGTAGATAAAATGATTACTTAATTGGTGAGGTTTATAATGTTTTTTTATAGTATAGATACGAACTAATTGAATAAAAGGAAAATTTGATTTGAAAAATATTATAGAACTGGGGTTTACTCAGGGTCTCTTTTGAGGCAATGAGTTATGCTACTTATGTGGCATATTGTGAGTCTATCAGACGAAACTTAAACACTCTAACTCTATTACCGCTATGGTAGTAGAGTTAGAGTGTTTTTTTATTTAAGGAGGAATATATGATTAGATTAAAAAATGTTGTTAAAAATTTTGAAAATACAGAGGTGATAAAAAATATTTCTATAGATTTTGAAAAGGGGAAATTTTATTGTCTGATAGGGGAATCCGGGTGCGGTAAAACAACGCTGATGAAATTGGTTAATAAATTAATAGAATTATCTTCTGGGGAAATTTTAATCGATGACAAAAATATAAATGACTATAATCCTGTTCTTTTAAGACAGAAAATAGGCTATGTCATTCAAAAAGTAGGGCTATTTCCCCATATGACTATAGGGGAAAATATAGAAATTGTTCCCAGTATCCTTAAATGGGATAAGAAGAAAGCCAAAGAAAGAGCATTAGAATTATTAGAATTGATGGATTTAGATGAAACTTATTATACAAGATACCCAGAGGAATTGTCCGGAGGACAGCAACAGAGAATCGGAATAGCCCGGGCACTGGCTATAAACCCGGATATTATTTTAATGGATGAGCCTTTTTCAGCACTGGACCCCATTACCCGTGAAAATTTACAGGATGAACTGATATCACTGCAGGAAAAATTGAAAAAAACAATAATTTTTGTAACTCATGATATGGATGAAGCTCTTAAATTAGCGGATAAAATAGCTATTTTAAAGGAGGGGAAGATCCTCCAATTTGACACTCCGGAAAATATTTTAAATCGTCCAAAAAATTCTTTTGTGGAATACTTTATTGGGAATGACAGATTATGGAAAACTCCAGAGATGCTGCTGGTGAAAGATATTATGAAAACTAAGATCCCAATGGTTTTAGAGACTGCTCATATAGCCAAAGCATATGAAAAAATGAAAAATTATGAGATTGATGCTGTTTTTGTTGTAAAAAATATCGGTAAAAATAAGCAGATTCAGGGAATAATCACTAAAAAATTAATCTTTCATAGAAGAGATATGTTAAATGAAAATACTAAAATCACAGATTTAATGTATACTAAATTTATTTCTTTGAGTGAAAGGGAAAATTTATTGGATGTTTTGAATAAAATACGTGATGTTAAACTGAAGATCTTTCCAGTAAATGATGACGATGGAAATTTAATAGGGGCAATAACCCCATCTAATCTATTGAATGTAATATCAGATATTACTCCATCTATAGCGGAGGTGAACTAATATGGAATTTATGAATTTTATAACAAAATATAAAACAGACCTTATAAAGGCTCTTTTAGAGCATCTGCAAATTTCTCTGACAGCAGTTACCCTTGCAATATTAATCGGAGTTCCTGTGGGAATATATATATCCAAAAGTAAGAATCTTTCCAAGTATACCCTTAACACCGTAAGTGTTTTTCAAACGATTCCAAGTTTGGCGTTATTCGGACTGATCATTCCAGTCCTTGGAATAGGAGTTAAGCCTGCAATTTTTGTTTTATTTTTATATGCTCTATTACCTATAATTATGAACACCTATATTGGAATAACAGAGGTAGAAGATTTTTTAATAGAAAGTGCTACAGGAATCGGACTGAGTAGCAGGCAGATATTATTTAGGATTAAATTACCTCTGGCTATTCCGGTTATGATGGGGGGAATCAAGGTATCTACAGTTACCAGTATAGGGACAGCGACAATTGCATCATTGATTGGAGCAGGGGGACTTGGAGACTTTATATTTAGAGGTATTGCATCAAGTAATCATCAGTTGATCTTATTGGGAGCTCTCCCTACAGCACTGCTGGCTATAATAATAAATTATATGATGGGAGTAGCCGAAACAGCTCTTACTCCTAAGAGAAATTCCAAAGAAAATAGTTATATTCAGAGAAATCGAAAAAGAGTCTTAGGATATATCGGAATAGTTTTCTTAATTCCTATTTTAATTATAGGAAATACAAGGTATCAAGAGTATAAAATGGAAGCTAATACCATCAGAGTAGGGCATAAAAACCACACTGAACAGAGGATAATAGGAGCCATATACGGCGAAATCCTAAAAGAATATACAGATTATAATATAAAAATGATAGAGTTAGGCGGGACAGAAATTATACTGCAGGCAATCCATAACAATGAAATTGATATCTACCCTGAATATACAGGAACTGCCTATGCAGCAATTTTCAAACAAAAGGAGATGTACAGCAGTGAAAAAATATATGAAATAGTTAAAAATAAATTTAAAGAGAAATATGAATTAAGTTATTTAGAACCTTTTGAATTTAATAATACATATGTTTTTTTAACTACACCAGAAAATATGAAAAAATATAATTTAAAAACTATTTCGGATATAGCTAAATATAAGGATCTGTTTAGATTGGGATCTACCAGTGAATATATCGACAGACCCGATGGAAATCTTGCCTTAAATAAAAAATATAGCTTGGAATTTAAAAGTAATAAACCTATGGATCTAGGTCTGTTGTTTACAGCTCTTAATAATAAAGAGATAGATATCATGGTGGGGTACGGTACCGATGGAAGGATTGAGAAGTATAATTTAACCCCATTAAAGGATGATAAAAATTTCTTCCCTCCTTATAATCTGGCTCCGGTTGTAAATTCTAAGATGTTAAAAGAGCGTCCAGAGATAAAAGAAATATTAAATAAATTAGGTGGAAAGCTTTCGGATAGTGAGATGCAGGAATTAAATTATCTTGTGGATGAAGAAGGATATACTCCTAAGGAAGCTGCTCAAAAATTTATAAAGGAATTTATAAATTAAAACCTTTCTTATCAGATTCTAGGCAATATAAACGTGGGTAATTTTTTTACAATGCTGTTGTCAAGTGTGAAAAATGTAGGAGGGAATAAGATGAAAAATTTAGAAAAAATAACTATGTAAGCTTGACCCTGATTACACATAAGCCTTGATTTTTTATAACTTTTAATATATTATATAGTTTATTAAGTTATATTTATT
>JAUXGP010000013.1 GCA_030621995.1 Psychrilyobacter sp. | reverse complement strand
TCATTTTATCTCCGGAAAATAAAAAAGCCATCTAGAATATCTAGATGGCTAAACAGCAGTGTGAGTTTAACGTTTAAATCATCATAGATATAGAACCAAGTTTTTTTGAAATACAACATGGATCTATATGTATGATTAAATCATAATACAAATCCTTATCTATGGTGATGATGATGAACTGTAATAAAAGTTAAAAATGATCTGTTAAACATTTGGTTCTCCTCCTGTATGATTTTTTAGTATGATACACCTAAAAAAAACAAATGTCAAGAAAAAATAATTTATTAAATTATTTTTTAACTCTTGGAAACAAAATGAAATACCTTATAAAAATAGATTGGCATGGGTTTCTCCTGGTAGATAATAGGTTCGAAAACCCATTGTTTTAGGGCTTTTTCCACCTCATCTTCAAAACCGTATTTAGATCTTGTATAAAATTTAATATTTTCTACCCTGCCTTTTTTATTTACTAAAAATTTAACTTTGACAAGAGTTTCCTTTCGGTATCCCATCTTGAGAGCAAGATCTGGATAGCTGGGAGGAATCTCTTTGTGAATAACAATATTGATTCCGGAAACTTTTTGATTTTTAAGAGCATATTGTCCATTTTGAACCTTCACTAAATTTTTATCATTTTCCTGATTTCCTAATACAGCATCATTTGCAGGAGAGTTTTGAACTGCCTCGGTTTCATTGTGATTTTTCTCTATATTTTTATTTAATTCAGTGTAACTGGGTTCAGTTTCTTTTATTATTTTTTCAGGTTTAGTTTTTTCTGATGAAACTATTTTTGGTTTGGATCTTATAATTTCTTCCTTCTTTTGAACTACTTGTTTTTTGGGTTTTGTCTTTTTTTCAGGGATGATTTTCTTTTGGATTTTTTTGGATTTTTTTTCTTTTTTAGTAGTCATCTTAGCCAAGGTTTTATTGCTGTTACCCAGGGTAGATATAGTTAAATTAACATTGATATTAGGAGATTTAACTCCGTTTTTCAGGTTGTTATTCAGAACTTTCGAAAAGCCGATAAAAATTACTATATGAATTAGGATTGAGAGGATAAAATATTTAGATTTCATTGGAACTTTCCCCTAATATTTCATATATTTTATCTATATCCAATGAGTTACGTAAAGTTTCTTCCCACCTGTCGTATTCATCTATCTTAAATTTTTTAAAATCAAAATAATCATCTATGGGCTCCAACCCTTTTGAAATTCTAATGTTATTTATAAAAGTTCGGGTAAATACTGAATTGTCAAAAACTCCATGGATATAGGTAGCAAAAATATTATCTTTTAAAACTCCTAAATTTGGTTTGTTTTGAAAAATAGAAGTTTCCTTTGACCGAGTAACCCCTTGATGGATCTCATATCCGGAGACAGTACAGTCAACACATCCCTTTAAAAGTCCCGTATTGTGGGTAATTTTTTCAGTAGTCTGGAATGTTTGTTTTTCTTTTTCCATAGTAGTTGTAATATCTAAAAGTCCCAGCCCCTTTATAATTTTATCCTTGGATTCGATCATATGGGGGTCTAAAATTTCCTGACCTAATATCTGGTAACCGCCGCAAATTCCAATGATGATCTTACCTTTTTTCCCCTGTTCAATAATAGTCCTGTCGATACCCAATTGTTTTAATTTGATAAGATCCTGTATCGTATTTTTACTCCCGGGGATAATGATAATATCAGCATCCTCTATCTCAGATTTTGAAAGGGTAAAGTTAAGGCTCAGATCCTTGTAGTATGAAAGTGCATCAAAATCTGTATAATTTGACATCTTATCCAGTCTGATCACTGCAATATTTAAATCATTTTTTTTCTGTTTTTCACCAAATTTATTTGTTAGGATATCCTCCTCCTCAATGTTTAAAGGTACCCAGGGGATAACTCCTAAAACAGGTATATCTATCCCTGCTTTGAGGAGCCGACTGGTCAAATCCTCAATTCCAGGGAGGAGAAGATCTATATCACCCCTGAATTTATTGATAATAAGTCCCTTTATCCTCCTTCGATCTTTTTCATCCAACATCAAAATAGTACCATAGAGGGAAGCAAAAACTCCTCCCCTCTCAATATCTCCCACAAGGATAACGGGAGAATCGATTAACTCTGCCATCCCCATATTGACCAGGTCTACGTCTCTGAGATTCATTTCAGCAGGAGAGCCGCCTCCCTCTAAAACTCCTATGTCATAATTGGTTTCAATGATCTTATAGTTTTTTAAGGCAATGGACTTAAAAAAATTGGTATTTTGAAAATATTCTTTGGCATCCATATTTTTATGGGGAATACCCTCGATGATGATCTGTGAATCGTTGTCGGAATTTGGTTTCATTAAGATAGGGTTCATATATGCACGGGGAAGGGTATTGCATGCCTCTGCCTGTACAACCTGGGCTCGGCCCATCTCTAATCCATCCCTGTCAATATATGAGTTGAGAGCCATATTTTGAGATTTATAGGGGGCTACTTTATTCCCGTCTTTATAAAAAATCCTAGCCAAACCAGCTGCGATCACACTTTTGCCTGTAGAAGATCCTGTTCCTTGAATCATGATTTTTTTATGTCTCATTATCTTTCTCCTTATCGCCTATGCGAAACTGTAGGGTAATTCATGAATTACCCCTCCGTAAATTCAAAATTTTTATTTTTGACACAAATTATACTGATTTTTATAGATTTTTTTCTAATATTTGTTTTTTTAACTCTTCAGCCGATTCAGGGTGAAATATTTTTACCATCTCATAGATCCCTTCTGTAAGAGCACGGGGACCAGGGAGATTAAAGACACTGTCATCACTGACAGCATAATATTTTTTATTCTGAACAGCACTTAAGAGATCATAATTCTCATCCCTTAACATATTATCGATATTTCTTTTCCCGCCAAAAATAATATTCGGATCATTTAAGATCAACTCCTCCAAGGAATACCGCCATCCGCTTTTATCTTTAGCTATATTTTCTCCTCCAGCTAATTCTATAAGGGAATTAATAAAGGTATCTCCTCCAGGGGTAATATCTGTTTTCCCGCTCGCTAAAACATAATAAACTTTGGGCGTTTTTTTGCCTTTTAAAAGGTATTTGGTATAATTGATCTTATCTTTTAAAGATGCGTTTAATCCACGAGCTTCTGAGTGCCTGCCTAATAAAATTCCTAAATCTAAGATACTCCTATGAATCTCCGGTATATCTGCAGGAGTTTGATATTTAGTGGTTTCAATTCCCAAGGAATTTAAAGTAGTCATTAATTTTTCCCTGAAATGAGTTTCAACTATAACCATATCTGGTTTTTTGTCTAAGATTATCTCCAGGTTTGGTTCAAACATATTCCCTACAATATCGATATTTTCTACCTCTTTTGGATATTTTGCAAAAATAGTCCTGCCAACTAAAAGATCTTCGCCTCCCAGAGCAAAGATTTTTTCTGTAATCCCAGGGGAAAGAGAGATGATTTTTTTAGGTGATTTATTTAGATTTTTAGGTTCAATGGATTTTATTATTTGCTTTTTTTCTAGATGATATCCGCTTAACTCTAAAATGATATCTAAAGGAAGGTAATCTTTTCCCTGGAATACAAATGGTGAAGATAGATAAGAATAACTCATACGAGGGGTAATTATTTTATTATTTTGAAGGTGATATATCCCTATATCAGTAGTTAAAATAAATTCATCGTTAGATTTTTTTATATCTATTCCCATTTTATTTAAAGAGTTCATAGTGGTAAAATTTGATCCGTTTTTTTGAATTTTCTTAAATTCGTTGATATTTATACCATCCATAGAGTAAGAGGTTATAAATATAAGAAAGTATATCATTAGTTTATACATATATTTTGCTCCTTATAGTAGTTTTTACTTAACAATAAAAAAAGTACCCCCTTTGAGGTACTTTAAAAGAATACTTTAACAGTAAAAGTTATTCTCTTGTCCTCGCAAGAAAAATAAAAACACCTTAGGCAGGTCTCCTGACTCAAGCTTTAACTTACTCCTACTCCTTCCCAGAAAAATCTAGTGGATCATGTAGTTTCATGGCTTTTACAGTGGCGGGACCGCATGGGGATTCAACCCATTTCCCTTTTAATCAAAATGAACCTATAGTGGATATAATTTTCTATATTCTATCATTTTTCAAAAGAAATCACCACTCAAAAATTTCATCGAAGAGTTAAATTGTTTTAAAAGAGAGAGAAAATTAAAATAATAAGACAAAAGATGAAAAAACATTGAGCTTAGTATTATCTCTATAATTATGATATAATACTAGTTGTAAAAAAATAAAATGAGGAGATGAGGATGGTAAAAAAGAATGGCTTAGGTCTTGGTTTAACTGCTGTTTTACTCGTTGTGACTATATGGATATCTAAAAAATTTGGATTTAATGAAATAAACACAGCATTAATTTTAGGAATAGTTGTAGGAAATTTATTCTTAGGGAGAAAAGCATACAAGTTTTATCCAGGATTTAATTTTGCCAACAAAAAAATATTACCCATAGCAATTACATGTTTAGGAGTGAAAATAAATTATATAGTTCTTTTGGATTTAGGAGTGAAAATTATAGGCTTTGTGTTTTTAATGGTTGTGATGCTACTGCTGACAGGAAAGTATGTGGCTAAATTTATGGGTGAAAAAGAAGAATTTGGGATGGTTTTGGGGTCTGGAGGAGTAGCAAGTATAGCCGGTTCTTCAGAAGTGCTGGGGCAGCCAGAGGAAGAATTTGCCATGGCCATTATTGCCATGAATATTTTAGGATTGACAGCCATGATGATGATGCCTGGCATATCTAGAATTTTAGGATTTGATTCCACCCAGTCAGCTCTATATATAGGCGGGACTCTTAGTTCGTTTATCCATATAATACCTGCAGCTTATAGTATTGGGGCAGATTCTTTGGGATTGGCACTTCTGATAAAAACGGGAAAATTATTATTTTTCCCCTTGGTTTTAATCTATCTTGCCGGGACAAAAAAGAAAAAATCCATAGATGGAAAAAAAGTAGAGGCAAAAAAAATAAAACTGCCTTTTTTTGTGAAGGGGTTTATGATTGTAGGAGTTTTTTTTACAACCTTACAATATGGGACAGAAAAAATTGATTTACAATGGTATACAGATGGAGTTAGCTGTTTAAAACTTATATTCAGCTATACTTTTAAATATCTGTTGATGTTTGCACTTATTGGAATAGGCGGGAAAATAAATATAAGGACTTTACTGGTTAACGGGAAAAGGTTGATCATATATTCACTGGTGCTTATGGTGGTACAGCTAGCCTTAGGAGCAGGAATAGTAAAGATATTTTATTAATAAGAAGCTGATTTCTTTTGACGCTGACTTATAATGACTTGAAAAGAAGACTTTTTAAAACTTAACTGGTTTTGTCATTTTTTAAAAGTCGGAACTTAGTATGTGTAAAAAAAAAGAGTTTAAAATTAGTGATAGATAAAAAATAGAAGGAGAATATAAATTATGAGAGAAATAAAAGAAATATTAAATTTAAAAGCTGAGATCGAAGATAAAGGGACAAGATTAGATGCTTTTTTAAGCGAAAAAATAGAAGGATATACTAAATCATATACACAAAAACTTGTAGAAGATGGATTGGTAGAGATAGTGGGTAAGAATAAAACTCGTTCTGGAAATAAATTGAAGGGGAATGAAGAGATAAAGGTAACTGTATTAGAAGATGAAGTTTTAGATATCGTTGCTGAAGATATCCCATTGGATATAGTGTATGAAGATGAACATATTGTAATAATAAATAAAAACCCAGGTATGGTAATTCATCCGGCAGCAGGACATCATAGCGGGACATTAGTAAATGCAATAATGCACCATATAAAGGATCTGTCTACTATAAGCGGAGTAATCAGACCGGGGATAGTTCACAGGCTGGACAAAAATACCAGCGGACTTATTATAGTAGCAAAAACCAATGAAGCACACCTTAAATTGACGGAGATGTTTAAAGATAAGACTATAAAGAAAACATATCTTGCTATATGTAAGGGGAACCTAAAGAAAAAAGAGGGCAGGATAGAAAACCAAATAGGCAGGGACAGTAAAGACAGAAAGAAGATGACTGTTGTCAGAGGTAATGGCAGAACGGCTATAACTAACTATAAGGTGATAAATGAAGTTGAATATTTTAGTCTGGTAGAAGTAGACTTAGAAACTGGCAGAACCCACCAGATAAGAGTCCATATGAAGTATTTAAATCACACAATATTGGGAGATGACGTATACGGGAAGGCTTCTAAAAAAGCAGACAGACAGATGCTGCATGCATACAAGCTGGAGTTTGATCACCCGATTACAGGGGAAAAAATGGAAATTATAGGAAACCTGCCTGAAGACTTTAAAAAGGTGATGGAAGATCTGGGGTTAGAATTCAAGGGGTAAATAATTTTAAATCTAACAGAAAAAGTAATAAGAAAAAGATTGCTGGGGCAATCTTTTTCTTATATATTAAATTGGTGGTGTCACGAATATTAAAATTAATTCTAACAATAGAATGGGTTTTAAATGTGATGGGAACCATAAAAGGAGGAGAGATATTCCATGGAAGAAAATAAAAATATCATGCTCAAATTTGATAAAGAGTATGGGGATAGTATAATAGGGATAGATGAGGCTGGACGTGGGCCCCTTGCAGGGCCTGTAGTAGCATCTGCTGTAAAAATAATTAACTATGTGGAAGAGTTTGATATGATAAATGACTCGAAAAAATTAACTGAGAAAAAAAGAGAATTTTTATTTGACCTGATTTTAGCCAACTGTGAAGTAGGAGTCGGGATAGCCAATGAAAAGGAAATAGATGAGATAAATATCTTAAATGCTACCTTTCTTGCTATGAGAAGAGCAATAGAAGATCTAGAGGCCGGGGGAATAGAATTTGATCTTGCTCTGATTGACGGAAATCATAAAATTCGTGAATATGATGCTCCTCAAGAGTTTGTAATTAAAGGTGATGGAAAGAGTCTGGCTATTGCGGCTGCAAGTATCATAGCCAAGGTAACCAGGGACAGGATTATGGTGAAATATGATGAACTTTATCCTGAATATGGGTTTGCAAAACACAAGGGATATGGGACAAAACAGCATCGAGAAGCACTTTTAAACCACGGGAAAGCAGGTTGTCATAGGAATAGTTTTTTGACTAAGATCTTAGCTCCAACACTATTTTAAAAGTGCAGGATAAAATTTTAAATTTAGAATTTTATAGAGACCCTTAAAAAGTATTAAAACTTTTTAAGGATTTTTTATTTTAAAAATAAAAAAATATGTAGTAATATTGTAATACAAATAATTCTGAGTCGGGGGGCGGGAACTATGGTTATGATAATCTTACAGAGTATAGCAATAACTGCTTTAATATGTGTAAGTTTTATATGCATGCGTGCATTGAATGAAAAAAAAGCTGAGATGGAAAAGGAAGATAAAAATGGATAATAGAGCTGTCGGGACAAAATATGAGGGAATAGCTATGAATTACCTGGTTGAAAAAGGATATTGCGAACTGGGAAGAAATTATTATTCCAGATATGGGGAATTAGACCTCATATGCAGGGATAAAAGAAAAGGCGAGATAGTTTTTGTAGAGGTGAAATATAGAAAAAGTGTGGAATACGGAAATGGACTGGAATCCATTACCAGATCCAAGCAGAGGAAGTTAGTAAAGACAGCTGCAATTTATTTAAAGGACAAAAAAATAAAGGATACTCCCTATAGATTCGATATAATATCTATATTAGGAGATGAAATAGAGCATATTGAGAATGCGATTTGGGGTGATTGTTTATGAATTTTAGATGTTTAAAGTGTGAAGGGGAAGATTATACAGTAAAAACTACATTTATGGCAGAAAAAACACCGGGATTGAGGTTGGAGTTAGGGACATATTATCTGAAAATATGTTCAAATTGCGGGTACACAGAGATGTATTCAGCCAAAATACTGGATAAAGATGAAGAGCCTAAACCACAGCATTAGACAGTTATTTTTTAAGAATAACTGTATTCTTTGTCCTGAAAAAGCCAATGACAACCTTCATTATATGTGCTATAATTGCCATAAAAACTTAAGGAATATGGGAGCTTTAAAAAAATTCAATGATATCTACTATCTTTGGGATTATGATAAAAAGTTAAAGAAAATAATAGAGGAATATAAGTTTAAAAATAAACTCTATATAGGTGAATTACTGTTTGGCTTGATAGGTGAAGAGCTGGATACATTGATAAAAAAAGAGAAAATCGAGAGAATAATTCCAATACCTGTAAGTCATAAAAGACTCATGGAAAGGGGATTTAACCAGGTGGAGGAACTCCTGAAATTTGGTGGATATTCCTATATAAAAACCGGCAGGGTCAAGGAAACTAAGCATATGTATGAACTCCTAAATTCGGAGGATAGAAGAAAAAATATAAAATCAGCATTTAAAATAGAGAGATTAAAAGGGATAAAAAAAGTTTTAATAATAGATGATATAATAACGACAGGTTCAACCATGAAGGAATTTATAACTGAGATTAAAAATAATAATGATACTATACAGATAGTGGTATTTACCTTGGCTTTATCTAAAACTGCTAAAAAAATAAATTTGAAAATGAGGTAAATAAGATGAAAATTATATTAGATAATAGAGAGATAACAATGAATAATATAGATGATAAGAGTTTTTCCTGGGTATTAGAGGAGGTAACGGATCTTTTAGAGAGAGATGGAAGGATGTTATTTGATGTATATATCGATGGAAAAGAAATGGATTATTATGAATATTTTAATAAGGAGCAGATAGGAGTAGTTGAGTTTATCAGCAAATCTCCCAAGATAATTATATTAGAATCTTTAGGTGGAATGAGAGACTTTATTTCAAAGTATTTTGATGCCCTTATAGGGATAGCCAATAGTTTTAACAGTAATAGAACCACAGATGCTGTAGAGATCCTTCTAGAAGTGGAAAATGGATTGGAATGGGTATACAATGTTTTAGCTTCTATAAAGGAAAATACAGCTATCGATTTTAGATATCCTGAATTTGATATGATGTTCCTGGAGTATAGAACTACCTTAAAAAAGGTGCAGGAGTGCACAGAAAGCGGTGACTATATCGGCGGTTTAACCCTTTTAGAGGTAGAGATGAGCAGCGAGCTGATATTTTTGCAGGAAAACCTGGATACCTATATAAAAGATATTATAGATGAAGAAATCAATGAATATAAGTATAATTAAAAGAGTGGGAAACCACTCTTAATTTATGTGCATAATAAAGGAGTAAAATTATGAAAAAATGGTTGATTATCATGGGAATGACTCTGTTTATGGGGTGCTCAAACAATGAGATATTAAAGATAAAGGAGGATACTCCAATTCCTGTCGTTACAAAAAAAGGAGATAGTTATGTATTTTTAGATGATTTAGAACATAGATCCACGACTAAGTACCTGATCTATGACGGAGATAAAAAACAGCTGAAAATACTGGTGAGAGTACGGAAAAATGATATAGAAAAAATAAATTTAATATTGGATGGTGAAAAAAAAGAGATGGAATCTCTGGGATTTCGCGGGGAATATGAAATTTTTTCAGTGGATATAAGGGAAACAGCCGAAAAAAACATAAATTATTATTTTGAGGTAATAGATGGTAAATTTAAATATTTTTACGGAGAAAAATCATCATATTATTCAGATGAGGTGGCTGCATTTACCTATACTATAGAGAATAAACAGAGGGAACTGCCCAGCTGGGCTAAGGGAATGGTTTGGTATTCTATCTATGTGGACAGCTTTCGAGATGGTGGTGAAAAAAACAGCCCTATCTATTCAGAGTTTGGGCCTGGATATTATTTTAGACCAAGCGGCAGGCTGAGTGACGGAACTTTAAGGTCGGAATTGATCTCCCCGGAAAAGTGGCAGAGAAAAGGAACCCTTCAAGGGTTTGAGGTGACAGATTGGGGAGATGACTGGAACACTCCTCCATATTCAGAGATTGAAGCTGAGAATAGATATTTTTCCTATGCAGTAAAAAATACCAGAAGATATGGCGGGGATCTGCAGGGGATAATGGATAAACTGGATTATCTAAGAGGATTGGGGATTGAGGGAATAAACCTGTCACCTGTGTATTATTCAAATTCAAGTCATAAATTAGATACCATAGATTACGGACATATCTCACCGGATTACGGGATTACGGATAAAAATTCATACAGAGAATTAGAGGCTGGTCTGGGGAGTGACATTTGGACTAACTCCGATAAATTATTTCAAAATTTAGTGGATGAGATCCATAAAAAAAATATGAGGCTGGTCTTAGACATTAATTTTTCCTATGTATCTTCAGAATTTTTTGCATACAAAGATTTATTGAAAAATGGAGACAGTTCAAAATATAAAAACTGGTTTATCTTCAGTGAAGATCAATTGTTCGGGGATTTAAAGAATGAAAATAAAAAAATACTTTTAAATCTAGAGGATAGATCGTTGCAGGATTACTTGATTGCAGCAACAACAAAATGGGTAAGGGGATACAAAAACAAAGGGATAGATGGATATTTTGTAAAAAATGACCTGTCCAATAAAGGGTTTTTGAACAGGTGGAAAAAGGCTCTTTTAGAGGTAAACAGTGAATTTATCCTAGTTGGAGAATCTACAGAGGAAAATGAAAATAATCTAGGCAAAGATGGTTTCGATATCATAGGGTCCTATGAATTAGGAGCCTGGATGCAGGGTTTATTTAAAAATTTAAACAGTAACAGTATCGAGACAGTAAAGGGTGGGATGAAAATTTATAGTATTAAAACTCCCAGGTGGAATTTTATAGAATCCTATGATACCGATAGATTTTATTCTGGACTAATAAACCCGAATCGGGAATTTGACAGGTTAAATACTTATGGCAGGGATGATTATATAAATATCAGACCTGATTTGATCGACAAAAATGCTATAAAAAAATTAAAATTAGCAACTTTGATCCAGTTAACCATAGACGGGAATCCAGTTGTATACTATGGTAGTGAAAAGGCAATGTGGGGTGGCGATTCTCCCGACAGCAGAAAACCAATGATTTGGAACGATATAAAATTTGAAAATGAAACCGATAGCCTGAAAAAATACAGCAAAAATAGGGATAAAATAGCCAAAATATTTAAAACGGACCTGATAAAAGATGAAATATCTTATAGTGTAGCGGCAGATAAAACTGTAGAAGACTGGTACAGGCAAATTTCTGAATTTAGAAACTTTGACATGGATCTATTAAAAAATGGTGATTTGGAGATACTGGACCTGGACAAAGATAAATACCTGGAAGATGGAAGTGTGGAGAAAATATCAGAAACTGATGTGCTTTCCTATAAGAGGGAATATAAAGGCAGAAGTGCAATTATAGTAATAAACAGATCGGCTCTGAAGAAAAAAGTGGAACTCCCGGTACAGGGGAAAAAAGGTTATACAGATTATTATTCCGGAAAAAGATATAATCTATTAGGAGATAAAATTAGAGTGGAACTGGACGGTTATGGATATCTGGTTTTATACAGAAGGGTAGATTTTGATTAATAACTTAATCATCTTTGATTAAAATGTGTACTATTTAATGTTTGAAAAATGGAATTTTATATGCTAGAATTTTAAAAGAAAAGTAAAATAATATTCGGGAGGCTACGCAAATGAGAAAAACGATAATTGCAGGAAACTGGAAAATGAACAAAACACATAAAGAAGCAGCTAACACATTGAAGGAATTAGCTGAATTAGTAATAGATAGAGAAAACTTAGGTGGAGTAGAAGTAATCATAGGAGCTCCATTTACGGCACTTGAATCAGCAGTAAGAGCTACTGAAAACACACCAATTGCCATTGCAGCAGAAAATATGAATGCAAACGAATCTGGAGCATTTACAGGGGAAATATCTGCAACTATGTTAAAAGAATTAGGAGTAGAATATGTAATTTTAGGACATTCTGAAAGAAGAGCGATGTATGGTGAAACTGATGCAATTGTAAATGCAAAAGTATTAGCTGCATTAAAAGCAGGATTAAAGCCAATCTTATGTATCGGTGAACAATTAGAAGACAGAGAATCTGGAAAGACAAATGAAGTTAACGGGACTCAGTTAAAAGGTGGATTAGCAGGTGTAACAGCTGAAGATATGAAAAACGTAATCGTAGCATATGAGCCGGTATGGGCTATCGGAACCGGAGTAACAGCAACTCCTGAGATGGCAGAGGAAACTCATGCATTCGTAAGAAGTGTATTAGTAGAATTATACGGAAATGATGTAGCTGAAGAAGTTACTATTCAATATGGTGGATCTATGAAGCCAGGAAATGCAAAGGAATTATTAGCACAAAAAAATATAGATGGTGGATTAGTTGGAGGAGCTGCATTGGATGCAGAAGTATTCTACGGTATCATCGCAGCAGGAAAATAATATATAAGAAACGTGATGTTTCATAAAAACAAGACACGGATTACTCCGTGTCTTGTTTTTAAAAGATTAAAAATTAATATAAATTAGGAGATGATTAATAATGGCAAAGAAACCAGTTATGTTAATGATATTAGACGGTTGGGGAATAAACGATCATAAGGAACAAAAAAATGCAATTGCAGATGTGCATCCAGAAAATATATGTAAGTTGATAGAGGACTATCCTAATTCCAGGATCAAGGCAGCGGGAGAAGCTGTGGGACTTCCGGATGGTCAGATGGGCAACTCAGAGGTAGGGCATCTTAACTTAGGAGCAGGAAGGGTAATATACCAACCACTGGTTAAGATATCAAAAGAGATCAAAGATGGAGAATTCTTTGAGATAGAAACATTAAAAAAGGCATTTAACCATGCCAAAGAAAATAATAGTGCAGTACACCTGGGGGGACTGCTATCTGACGGCGGGGTACATTCTCATATAACTCATATTTATGGATTGTTGGAGATGGCTAAAAAATCAGGAGTAGAAAAAGTCTATATCCATGCATTCCTTGACGGAAGAGATACTCCTCCACAATCAGCAGACAAATATGTAGCAGAATTAGAAGCTAAAATATCTGAGATTGGTGTAGGTCAAATAGCTACCATCACTGGTAGATACTATGCAATGGACAGGGATAATAACTATGACAGAACAAAGTTAGCCTACGATGCCATGGCTAATGGAATTGGAAATACTGCAAAAGATGGGATCACAGCAGTTAAAAATTCATATGCAGATAAAGTAAACGATGAATTTGTAATGCCGACAATTATAGAGGGGGTAGACGGTCAGTTAAAAGATGGAGATGTATTTATCAACTTCAACTTCAGACCGGATAGAGCCAGACAGATCACAAGAGCTATAAATGATAAGAAGTTCACAGGGTTTGAGAGGGAATATAAAGACATAGACGTACTGTGTATGAGACAATATGACTCTACTATAGAGGCTGATATCATCTATACAGATGATAAAATAGTAAATACATTGGGAGAGGTATTGGCCAAAAATAACCTTAATCAGTTGAGACCAGCAGAAACTGAAAAATATGCCCATGTTACTTTCTTTTTTAATGGAGGAGAGGAAACGGCATTTGATGGTGAGGATAGAAAATTAGTGGCATCTCCTAAGGTGGCTACCTATGACCTGCAACCTGAGATGAGTGCATATGAAGTAACTGATGGTGTATTGGAAGCACTGGAAGAGGATAAATATGATGTAATCATATTAAACTTTGCCAACCCTGATATGGTGGGACATACAGGAAACTTTGAGGCAACTAAAAAGGCTGTAGCAGTAGTGGACGAATGTGTAGCTAAAGTTGCAGACAAGATGTTGGAGTTAGACGGCGTACTTATGATTACAGCAGATCATGGAAATGCAGATCTAATGGAAGACCCAGAGACCCATGTTCCATTCACAGCCCACACAATCAATGATGTACCGTTTATCTTGGTATCTAACAGGTACAAGGATGCTGAAGTAAAAGACGGGAAGTTGGCAGATTTTGCTCCTACAATCTTAAGTGTACTAGGAGTAGAAGTACCTGAAGAGATGGATGGAGAGATATTGATAAAATAAATTAAAAGAGGAAGTCCGCATATGCGGACTTCCTCTTTTAATTTATTTTATCAATATCTCTCCAT
>JAUXGP010000191.1 GCA_030621995.1 Psychrilyobacter sp. | reverse complement strand
TTGCTGCATTTTTACCTATCTTAGAGGATGAGAATTTTAAATTTTTAGATTCTACTCCCATGCCGGCTAAGTGTAAATTAGAAAACTGCAAGGAACATATAGAAGAGATGTTAAAAGATTTTATCTTTGACGAGGAGATCTATGAAGGATTTGAAGGATAAATATATATAAGAGGATTTCCCCCTCCTGATTGGTATCATTCTAATGATGGTATCTATTAGGAGGGGATTTTTTTATGCATGAGAATTTTTATATAGCCTTCGGCCTCACCCTGTTTGCAGGATTAGCCACAGGAATAGGAAGTGCCTTGGCTTTTTTTACCAAACAGACGAATAAAAAATTTCTATCCCTGTCTCTTGGATTTTCTGCCGGGGTAATGATCTATGTGTCCTTTGTGGAGATCTTTGTCAAAGCAAAGATCTTTTTAGTAGCAGACTTGGGAAAAACTATGGGGACCTGGATTACTGTCATTTCATTTTTTGGCGGTGTATTCCTCATAGCTATTATCGACAAACTAGTTCCATCCTTTGAAAACCCCCATGAACTAAAAGGAATTGAAGAGATGGGAGAAATTTCTGACTTAGAAGATGATTTAGGAAAGATGGAGGAGGGTCAAAAAAGTACAGGAGAACATAAGGAGTTCAATCCTGCCATGATGAGGATGGGATTATTTTCGGCTCTTGCCATTGGGATACATAATTTTCCCGAAGGCCTGGCTACCTTTGTAGCGGCATTAAAAGACCCGTCATTGGGAGTTCCCATTGCAGTTGCCATAGCTATCCATAATATTCCAGAGGGAATAGCTGTCTCAGTCCCTATCTATTTCGCCACCGGAAACAAGAAGAAAGCGTTTTTTTATTCCTTTCTTTCCGGGCTCGCTGAACCTATAGGAGCCTTGGTAGGTTATCTAATCTTAATGCCCTTTTTATCCGATACGGTCTTTGGGATTATCTTTTCCGGAATTGCCGGTATAATGGTATTTATATCCTTGGATGAACTCCTCCCGGCAGCACAAAAATACGGCCAGCACCATCTCTCTATCTATGGGCTTATCAGCGGTATGGGGGTCATGGCTATCAGTTTATTATTATTTATTTAATTTTGTCTTATTAGAGTATATATGATAAAATATTGAATAATAAAATTTTATAGATCAAGGAGAAAAACATGTTATTTAAAGAATTAAATTTAGTTGAACCATTATTAGAAGCCATTAAAAAAAAGGGCTATATAGAGGCTACACCTATACAGGAACAAGCTATTCCACTTATTATGGACGGGAGAGATATCATAGGATCTTCTCAAACGGGAACCGGTAAAACAGCAGCCTTTGCCCTTCCAATCCTGCAAAAAATTGCTTTAGACGGTAAAACAAAGGATCTGACAGCATTAATTTTAGCTCCTACCAGGGAATTGGCTCTCCAGATAGAGGAGAGTGTCCATTCCTACGGGAAAAATACCAGAGTTACCAGTGCTGTAATCTTTGGAGGAGTTTCACCGATAAAACAGATACACAAACTTAAAACAGGACCAAATATTATCGTAGCTACTCCCGGTAGATTACTCGATTTAATTTCAAAAGGTTACCTCAACTTAGAGCTGGTAGACCAATTGGTAATCGATGAGGCTGACCGTATGCTGGATATGGGAATGATCCATGAAGTTCGTAAGATCATCTCAAAACTGCCGGAAGAAAGACAGACTATGCTGTTTTCTGCTACCATGCCGGATGAGATCAAAAACTTAGTAAAAACTTCACTGATCGATCCGGTTGATATATCGGTATCTCCTACATCTTCCACTGTAGACACTGTTAACCAAAGTATATATTTAGTCGATAAGGGAGACAAACCGGCCCTCTTACTTCATGTTTTAAAAAAACAAAAAATAAGTTCTGCAATTATCTTTGCCAGAACCAAGTTTAGAGCCAACGATATCAACGAACTGTTATTGGAAGCGGGTTATAAATCAGATGTTATCCATGGAGAGAGATCCCAGTCTGCCAGACAAAGAACTATAAGAGATCTGAAGAATGGAAATATTCAAATCTTAGTAGCTACCGATCTGGCTTCCAGAGGTCTGGATATAGATGACCTTTCCCACGTTATAAACTATGACCTTACCAGTATTCCTGAAACTTATGTTCACAGGATCGGAAGAACAGGTAGAGCAGGCAGTGAGGGAATCTCAATTTCATTTTGTGATGTAGAGGAAAAAAGATTCCTTAGAACTATCCAAAAAACCATAGGTAAAACTATCTATGTGGAAAAGGATCACCCTTATCACCTTAGAGATGCAAAGCCTTCTTTTGGTGAGTTACAGGCAGCCAGAGAAGAAAGAAATAAGAAAAAATATGACTTTAAAGGAACTTCTACAGGGAGAAAGAAACCAAGCACAAGGGGTAAAAAAGGACCTTCCAGAAAACCCAAGAGTTTCAAGAAGGGCAGTTAATATCATATAAAATGAAAAAAGTTCTAGAAGCACCTATGCTTCTAGAACTTTTTTTTACTTTGCCTTTCTCACTACATCCAATACAGTTCCATCTCTATATTCGATCACCGCTACTATCTCATCGGTAAACTCCACATCTCTCGGTTTACCTGTCATAGTTTCAGCAATATCTTTTAACTCCTCAATTGTCATAATCGGCAAGTTAGTCTCTTTCAATCTTTCGATTAATTTTGTTCTTTTAGGATTGATTGCTATTCCTCTTTCAGTTACTATTACGTCCACAGTTTCCCCTGGAGTAGTCAGAGTAGTTACCCTGTCTTTTATAGCTGATATTCTGGAGTTCGCCAATTGAGTTACTATTATAGCTAATTTAGCTCCAGCTGATGTATCCGCATGTCCGCCGGAACCACCCATGATAGTTCCATCAGAAGTAGTAGTTACATTTACATTGAAATCTGTATCAATCTCTGTAGCTCCTAAGATTACTACGTCCAATTTATTTACCACAGATCCCTTGTTGTTTGGATTGGCATACATAGATGCTGACATAGTTATATGATCAGAATTTTCTTTAGCTGATTTTATCGCCGCTAAGTCAAAACATTGCACATCGAAGAGAGCCTTAAATAGTCCCTCTTTGTACATATCCACTATATAACCTGTGATTCCGCCGGAAGCAAAACTTCCCACAATATTATTTTCAATCATCTCGGCTTTCATATCTGCTGCTACTGCTAATGATACTCCCCCGGCTCCAGTTTGAAAACTCATCCCGTCTTTAAAATATCCGGAGTTTTTAATCAATTCTGTTGTCATATTTGCTATTTTTAACCCTATTGGATTTTTAGTGATCTGAGTAGTCCCCGACACGATTCCATTGGGATCTCCTATGGCATCTACCACTACTACATAGTCAATAAGTGTTTGAGGGATATCTATAGTTGTATTCGGGTATTCCACCAAGTTATCTGTGATAGCCACTGTGATATCAGCCGTCTCTGCATCTGTATACGCGTATCCCAATGCTCCGCAAGCCGATTTACCATCTACACCATTTATATTCCCGTAATCATCCGATGTAGGAGCTGCTATAAAGGCTATATCTATATTCAAATCCCCGGATTCCATTATTCTCGCCCTTCCGCCATGGGTATGCATAACTGCCGGGTTTTCTAACTTCCCATCTGAGATAGCTGCTGCCACAGGTCCAGATATATATGCTGCATATATACTGGTTACTACTTTTTTCTCTATCAATTCCACTAATTCTCCATGACATGGAAATATTGAACTAGCCGCGATAGTTATATCTTTATAGCCTCTATCTGCTATTTTTTCCATCACCATATTCAGGATAAAGTCTCCATTTCTCAAATGATGATGAAATGAAACTACCATCCCGTCTTTTAAAGGTAATTTATCTAACACTGTATCTAAATTATCGTGTAATTTTTCATCTCCAGGAAGCATATTAGTCAATTTAATCGATCTCTTTATCTGTGTTCCTTTAGATGCAAGGTATCCTCTATAATGTTTTAC
>JAUXGP010000065.1 GCA_030621995.1 Psychrilyobacter sp. | reverse complement strand
CTTACCATATGCTTTATACAGGATATGGTGCTCGATTTAAAGGAGACTTTAGAATCTGTAGAGCTATCAGTAAAAACCTTATTGACTGGGAAAAACAGGGAATGGTTCTAGATGAACCCAATAAAAATGCTTCATTATTTCCTAAAAAAATAAATAAAAAATATTACCTTCTTCATAGAAGAGAGCCAAATATATGGCTGGCAGAATCTACAGATATGAAAAATTGGGAAAATCATCAAATTATTATGGGTCCTAAAGAAGAGAGTTCTTGGGAAAAGTATAAAATTGGTATTGCTGGAGCTCCTATAGAAACTGATTTTGGTTGGATCTTAATCTATCACGGGGTAAGTGGTAAAGATGTAGATGGTGTCAATGGTACTTATTCTTTAGGAATAGCAGTTCTGGATAAGGATGACCCTTCTAAAGTTATTTTCAGGCAGGAAGAACCTATTTTAACTCCAGAGTTAGACTGGGAAATAAACGGCATGGTACCTAATGTAGTTTTTTCTACAGGAAATATTATTAAAAATAATGAATTATATGTCTACTATTGCGGTGCTGATACGGTTATTGGAGTAGCTAAAGTCGATATAAAAAAAATAGCTGATGAAATTAAATAAATTCGTCTAACTCATATAATGGAAGATAATTTAATGATAGAATAATAAAAAAGTTGGAGGTGTAATAAATGAACAATACTTTAAAAATCATAGACGATAGAGTTTCCCTGAGGTGGTACGATAAAAAAAGAATATCCAGTGAAGATATGGATAAAATAATTAAGGCTACCCTGAGTGCTCCAAGTGCCGGGAATATGATGATGTACTCAATTATACATATTAAAAATTCGGATACGATGAAAAAATTATCTGAATCCTGTGATTCCCAGCCTTTTATAAAAACTGCTTCAGATATATTGATATTTGTAGCTGATTTTAATAAATGGAATAGATATTATGAAATTACTGAAACTTATAAAGGTAGCGGGAGAAGACCAGGAAAAGCTGAAATGATAAAATCTTTTGAAGACACTATGATTGCCTCTACAAATGCAGTAATTGCAGCTGAAAGTTTAGGAATAGGAAGCTGTTATATTGGGGATATTTTAGAACACTATGAACTCCATAAAGAACTTTTCAACCTGCCCAACTACACCATCCCAATAGCTATGTTGACTTTGGGTTATTATCCCGAAAAATTCAAAAAGATTAAGAAAAAACGTTTTGAGAGGGAATTTATGGTTTTTGAAGAAAGATATAAAGACTTAGATGAGAAAGACTTAAAAACAATGTTCAGCTCAAAGGAAGAGGAATTTAATTCTAAAAAAACAAATGAAGGAAAATCATTTATAGATGAATTTTATACAAGAAAAACAAATGCTGATTTTATGTATGAATTAGAAGAGTCTGTGGACAGATGGTTTAAAAACTGGAAATAAAAAAAGATCACAAAAACGTTGACTTTTTTTACAACTAAGTATATAATTTTGTTATAGGTTCAAAACGCCTCAAAAGAGTAGTGAAAGAACTGAAAATGAACAATGAATGAAATAAAAAAAAGGGGGAAGAGATGAAAAAAATATTTTATATCTTAATGGCACTAACAGCACTTATGTTAAGTGGTTGTGGAGGGTCTAAGGTCAGTGGAGATGAAAAACTGCAACTGTGGATTGCACCAAATCAAACACAGGAAGAATTTTGGAGTGAAGTAGTGACGGAGTGGAATAAATCAGGAAATGGAATGCAGGTAGAAGTGAAGACCATTCCAGCAGCAGGAAGTTCTGAAGAGGCGATTATGAGTGCAGTGGCATCCAATACAGCACCTGATATTTCAACCAATATATTTACTGGGTTTGGAACTCAGCTGGTGAATTTAGGAGTTGTAAAAGACTTAAAAGAATTCGATGGATTTGATGAATTGATTGCTGAAAGAAAGATGGAAAATATTATAAAAAATTGGGAAATAAATGGAAAAAATCCATTATTCCCTATTTACTCCAATCCAACATTAATCTGGTGGAGGGGGGATCTTTTAGAAGAATTGGGATTTGAGGGAGTACCGAGAACTTATGAAGATCTATATAAGATTTCGAAAGCATACTCAGTGCCTAGAAAACAATATGGAATGAAGGTTATAGGAAATAAAAATTGGTGGTCTAGATGGTCTGATTTCATACCCTATTATTATGCAGCTTCAAATGGACAGCAGTATATAGATGAAAATGGTGCGTCTTACAATGATGAGTTCGGAAAAGCAGCCTTAGAGTTTATAAAAACTATGCTTGAAAATGAGTGGTCTACAGCTAATTTTGATAGTCAACAAATTTTCTTTAATGGGATTGTATTGGGTGAAACAAAGGGAGCATGGGATTTAGCATATGGAAGAACTCAGTACCCAGAGATAATGAAAAGTGTAAAAATAGGACCTATGCTGGTACCAGCTGGAATGGAAGTTGAAAAGCCGTATACACTTGCTGATGCTAAGGGGCTTGTAATATTTGAGTCGAGTAAACATCCAGAGGAAGCTTGGAAGTTTGTTAAATGGGTATTTGAAAAAGATGAGTTGTCTAAATTATGGTTAGAAAAAACAGGAATGGCTCCTGCAAGGGGAGATTTGTCAGAAAATCCTATATTCATTGATTTTTATAAGGCTGATCCATTGGCAGGGGAATATGCAAAATATGTTGAGGTAGGAATACCATCGGCAATGGAAACAGAGACGATTGAGATACAGCAAAGAATGCTAAATGAGATGATAGAACCAATTATATTTAAAACTAAAACAATAGAAGAAGCATTGAATGATGCGGTAAAAGAGACGAATAAAGTTATTAGGTAAATAGCTCGAAGATTTGTCCCAAATTAAGTGTAAATCATATTTTTAGTTGATAGAGGGTATCTTAATGGATGCCCTTTTTTATAAAAATAGTTGACTTTTTTTACAACTAAGTATATAATCCCATTATAAACTTAAATGATTTAAAAATAAAAAGAATGAACTAAAAACAAACGATGAGGTTATTATTGTGAAGAATTTTAAAGAAGAAGAAATAAAAAGATTAGGAGAATATATAAAAAATAAAAGAATTATTAAAAATATTTCTGCTTATCAAATTGAAAAAACTTATGGTATTGATCGTTCGTTATGGTCAAAGCTTGAAAATGGGAAACAAAAGAGTCTTCCTAAACCTGAATTTTTAATGCAGATAGCTAAGATACTGGAAATTAATTATGTGGAACTCTATGTAGTGGTAGGGTATATAACTACAAAATCTATAGTAGAATATTTTTCTGATTCCCATAGAATTCGAGAAAAAGATAAGAGAGGAAACAATTTTAAACCTTAAGGAGGAAGAGGATGAGGTTAAAAAAATATAATGGCAATCCAATAATGAAACCTAATCCAATGAATTTATGGGAAGCTAAGTATATATTTAATCCTGGGGTTATCTATGATGGTGAAATTTTTCATATGATTTATAGAGCTCAAGGACCTGATATGGTTTCAAGATTTGGATATGCTGTGAGTAAAGATGGGATTAAGTTTAATAGGTTAAGTGAACCCGTGTTCGAACCAGAGAATATGGATGAAATTTATGGGGTAGAAGATGCAAGGATAACTTATATTGATAATAAATTTCATGTGACTTATACAGCTTTTGCACCAGGAAAAATTTCTATAGGGTTAGCTACAACAACTAATTTTATAAGGTGGAAAAGAGAGGGGACCCTCTTAGAGAACTTTGAAAAAGATGCTGTTATATTCCCTGAAAAAATAAATGGAAAATACGCAATGATCTATAGTATTGAGCCGGATATGTATATTTCATATTCCAAGGATAAATTAAAATGGAGTAAACCCAAAAAAATAGCAAGTCCCAGGAATGATAAGTGGGATAATGTTGCCATAGGAATAGGCGGTATTCCTATAAAAACTAAAGAAGGATGGCTGATAACGTATCACGGTGTAGAAAATGGAATAAAGGCGATCTATAAGATGGGTCTTATGCTTTTAGATCTAAAAAATCCGAGTAAACTTTTAAAGAGAAGTGATGAGCCGATTTTAGAACCTGAAATGTCATGGGAGATAGCTGGTGGTATACCTAATATAGTATTTTCAACGGCGATGGTTGAAGTAGAAGATAAATTTTATATGTATTACGGTGGTGCTGACAGTTCTATTGGCGTAGCTACTATAGATCGTCAAGAGATCTATGACTGGATAAAGACTGAATAAAAAAATGTGCTGGATTTCAGCACAATTTTTTTACCTTGTTAGTTGATAAATAGTACAACTACACTAAAGATAAACGGTGTAATTATGAAACTATAAATTAATTAAATAATAGCCTATGGGCAAAAATGGAGAATGAAATGAAAAAAATACTTTGTTTATTAACAGTAGCAGCAACTCTTGTATTAACAGGTTGCGGTGGATCTAAGGGAAGTGAAGATGAAAAACTTCAACTATGGATTGCACCGAATCAAGTACAGGAGGAATTTTGGAAGGAAGTGGTGACAGAATGGAATGAATCTGGAGTAGGAATGGAAGTGGAAGTGAAAACTATTCCAGCAGCAGGAAGTTCAGAAGAAGCTATTATGAGTGCAGTGGCATCCAATACAGCACCGGATATTTCTACCAATATATTTTCTGGATTCGGAGCTCAGCTAGTAGAGTTAGGAGTTGCAAAAAACTTAAATGAACTTGACGGATTCGACGAATTAATCGCAACAAGAAAGATGGAAACTATTATCAAAGGGTGGGAAATAGACGGAACTAATCCTGTTTTCCCTATCTATTCTAATCCTGTATTATTCTGGTGGAGAGGAGATATCTTAGAAGAGTTAGGATTTGAAGGAGTACCTAAAACGTATGAGGATGTGTATGAAATTTCAAAAGCATATTCAGTATCTAGAAAACAATATGGAATGAAAGTATTGGCAGGGAAAAACTGGTGGGATAGATGGTTTGACTTTATAGGATATTATTATGCAGCTTCTAATGGAAAACCATATATAAATGAAGGTGGTGCAGTATACAATGATGAATTTGGAAAAGAGGTGCTGGAGTTCGTTAAAACTATGCTTGAAAACGAATGGTCTACAGCTAACTTTGCAACTGGTACAATTTTCTTTGACGGAACTGTATTGGGAGAAACAAAGGGAGCATGGGACTTAGATTATGGAAGAAGCCAGTATCCGGATGTTATGGAAAGTGTAAAAATAGGTCCTATGCTGGTTCCAGCTGGAATGGAAGTAGAAAAACCTTATACACTTGCAGATGCCAAGGGACTTGTGATATTTAAGTCGAGTAAGCACCCTGAAGAAGCCTGGAAGTTTGTTAAATGGGTATTTGAAAAAGATGAGCTGTCTAAATTATGGTTAGAAAAAACAGGAATGGCTCCTGCAAGGGGAGATCTATTGGAAAATCCTATATTCTTTGATTTTTATAAAGAAAATCCAGAGGAAGCAGAATATGCAAAATATGTTGAGGTAGGAATACCGGCAGCGATGCAGACTCAGACTGTTGATATTCAGCAGATCATGACAAATGAGATGATAGAGCCAATTACATTTAAAACTAAAACGATAGAAAAAGCTCTAAATGATGCTGTGGAAACGACAAATAAAATTTTAAATAAATAGGAGAATTAAATGGGAAATAAGTTAAGTAGTTTAAAGGAGAAGGAGGCTCGTAAAGGAGCTCTCTTCGCTTCATCATATGTGATATATTCATTGATATTTTGGGTATATCCCGTAATTTGGTTATTGGTTCTTACGTTTTCGAAATGGAGATTTATAGGTACACCTCAATTTGATGGCTTAAATAATATTATTAGAGTATTGGGAGATCCTACATTTTGGAAAACACTGATCAATGTATTTAGATTTTTAGGATTCTATATACCACTGGTATTTATATGTTCGATGTTATTTGCCATGGGATTAAAAAAAATAAAATATGGAAAAACATTCATAGCTCTTAGCTTCTTATTAGCGAATGTATCTTCAGGAGTAGCTTATTCCATAGTATTTACTAAAATATTTGGAGATAATGGACCTATAAATCAATTTTTATACGAACATTTTAATGTGGTCATTCCTTGGTTTACCAGCCCTACTATGGCTATGTTTTCAATCTCTTTAATAGTAATTTGGAAATTTGTAGGATACTATGGGCTGATATTTTATTCAGGTTTAAATGCTATACCAGATTCACTCTATGAAGCAGCGGATTTAGATGGAGCTGGAAGATGGGATAAATTATTTAAAATAACTTTACCTTTAATAAATAACCAAATAATAATGGTGTTGGTTTTAGCTATAACGGTAGCTTTTGGAATATTTACAGAGGCATACCTGATAACAGGTGGAGGACCTATGCAAAGCACGATGACTCCTATGCTTGTAATGTATGAAACAGCATTTCAAAAGATGGATCCAACCTATGCGGCTACCATGTCTATTTTTGTGGCAATAGCAAGTTTTGGAATTGTTAAAATTACCAGAAAATTATTGGAAAAGGATGTGGACATAGTATGATAAACAAAAAAAGAATAGAATCTATTGCTATACATACCCTTATGTTTGGGCTGGCTCTTTCATGGTTATACCCCTATGCCTGGATGTTTTTATCATCTTTTAAAAAGACGGATAATATCTTTAATACCAGTCTATTTAGAGGGGAGTTTACCCTAGATAATTATGTGTTTTTATTAGAAAGTGCTGAAAGGATGCAGAGACCGTTTTTGAGAGCCTTGGGAAACTCAGTATTTGTATCTGTAATAGTAACAACTTCAGTACTGATAACTTCGGCTATCGTGTCTTACTCTTTAACTAAGATGGAATTTAAAGGAAGGGAAAAAATAAAAAGTTTTATCCTTTTTCAAATGGTATTTCCTTCATTTATGTTTACTATTCCTATGTATATATTGGTGAGACAAGCAGGATTAATCAATACTTATTCAGCTCTTATAATACCGAGTCTTATGAGTGGATGGGGAATCTTTATGATGTCTCAGAGTTTTAAAGGAACTCCCAATGATTATATTGAAGCTGCTAAGATAGATGGAGCAGGAGATATCTGGATAATTTTTAAGCTGATGGTTCCTCTAAATAAATCTATTATGTCTATAGTTGCAATCTTTACTTTTACAGGGATTTGGGATAACTTTATGTGGCCATTAATCGTAATGCAAGATTTCAATAAGATGCCGTTATCTGTACTTTTAGCTACCTTTAGTAAGCAGTATGGAGTATACGTCGGGCCTGTATTAGCCGGATCGGTTATCCAGACTGTTCCTATGCTATTGTTATTTATACTTTTTAGAAAGTATTTCTTAGAGGGAATGTCACTATCTCTGAAATAAACCTCACCTTTTCTTATTTCCTCTCCTAATTCTAGGAGAGGAAAAGTAGAGGTTTTAAGCTTTAATAAAAATAGGGGGGAAGATGAAAAAATTATTGATTTTATTGACAGCCTTTTTGGTGGGCTGCGGGTCTGCCAATATAAAGGATAAAGAAACAAAGGTAACAGTGGTTGAAAAAACAAATGAAATAACCTTAACAAATCCAGCACATTTGGATAGTCTATCGAACTTCAAGACGGGATAGAAATCGCCGGATGGCTTCCAAATAACGGGGCAGATCAGTCTTCGGTACTTCTTTTAGGATTAACTAACTATTATAAGATCACCGGTGATGAAGAAGTAGCTGAGATGATAGCAAGACTTGGTGAAGGTATCATGGTTATACAGATAAAGGATAAAACTGCTGAAACTTATGGAGCATTCTTAAGCTGGAAAAATATTTGGCATGCATATGGAAACAGTCAGGCTTATGCTCTTTTAACTGCAGGACAGGCTATAGGCAATAGAGATATGATGCTGGCTGGTTTTGAAGAGGTGGATAATTTTCATAAATACCTTATAGATTCAGGTTTCATTAACTGGTTTAGCTTAAAGAAAGAAAATGGAACATACGAGTTTATGGGAAATGATAAGTTTGCTCAAATAGCTTATGGGATGAGACCTTTAATCTATGCTAACCTTAAAGCCTATGAAATTTCCAGGGATGATATGTACATAGAACAAGCTGTAGAAATATCTAAATGGTTTTTTGGAAAAAATCCTGTCAATGTAAATATGTATGATGAAAAAACAGGAAGAACTTTTGATGGAATAGATGGTGCAGATAAGTATAATAAGAACTCAGGAGCAGAATCTACTATTGAGGGGTTATTATCTATCTTAGCCATTGAACAAAATAAAATAGCTAAAGAAAAATTAATGAAATATATAGAAAAAAAATAAAAAAAGATTAACAGAAATAATTTTAAATGTTTTGACACAGACTTGAAACG
>JAUXGP010000134.1 GCA_030621995.1 Psychrilyobacter sp. | reverse complement strand
GTCATTAAAATTATAGCTTTCTTTAGAAGTAAATCCTATTATCTGGCCGCCTGCTTCTTTAACAGCTTCACCTATGATACCGAGAGCATCACAAAAAGTATCTATATATGCTTCCTGGTCACCGGTTCCAAAAAGTCCTATTTTTTTTCCCGATAGATTCATTTCCTTTAAATTATTGATCTCATCATTCCATTCATCTTGAAGATCCCCAAATCCCCATGTAGAAGATCCCAATAAAATCAGATCTAAATCTTCTATATTTGCCAAACCTTCTGAGATGGAAACAGCCTTTACATTAAATTTTTCGCCTAATTTTTCTGCTATTAAAGCTGTGTCACCCATTGTACTTCCATAATAAATTCCTACTTTCATTTTGTCCTCCTTTTAATTTTTTTGCCAAAACGGTTATGAGGCCTCCTAATTTTTTTTAATCAACTATATTGCGAAGCTAATCTAAAAATATTAAAACATTTTATTTTGATTCTCAAACCTTTCTGCTTGTTGAAAGTATATCTGAACATATAAATTTTGTCAAGAGAAAAATCTAATATATGATTTTTCTTGATTTATATAAAATTATTTAGAACTTTTGGAGGTATTTATAAAAAGATGTTATAATTTGTCATAAAATTATAAATGATGGAGGCAAAAATGAAATTTGGTAAAAATATGACAGTGGAGATAGAGAAGATAGAAAATGGGGTGAAATTAAGGGTAGGAGGAGCAAAAAAAGGAATATCGATTACTCCTACAGATTTTGGAATGGACCTGCACAGGAGAAAGATGGAAGGGGTCACAGTGGATCCCAGGGAAGAGATCGATGTACTGCAGGGAATAAAAGATGAGATGACTACCGGAGAAGACATTATCTTTGAATATCTGTATGGAGATGAGTTGTCGGCTGTAGTTTTAGCTGGAACCATAGCAAAAAAACATATACCATATGAATTGAAAGCATTAGCTATGGAAATAGGTGGGATAAATACAGCGGAGCAGAATAAGGAATATATAACCATAGCTATTCAAAAAATGTTGGGGACAAATGACTCCATAGGAGGAGTGGTGGAATGCACCCTGCCATATAACTTGGATTTAAATTCTATTAAAGATGAGTTTTCATGGGTTATTCATAATCTTATGGAGGAAGTCAGCGCTATTCAATTTGGCAATGGTGTAAAAGACAGCCGATCAAATGCAAAAGAGTATGAGCTGAGTAAGAATAAAATACTGGTAACATTTGGTCCTCATATGAAGAAAAATAATATCATCCCATGTTTAGCAGGGGTGAGAGATGTAGTAGTAGATTCCGTTTTATCCATAGTACTGTTATAGTATTTTAACAACGAAAATGGATCAACATATAAGGAAAGTGAAAAGTTGATATATATATAATCAATGCTTATTATTATTTGGAATAGGATAGGAAAGAAAGTTTATTATTACAACGTGTGGTGTTATCAAACGAAATGAAGGTTTAGTGGACAAAAAACGATTATATTAGAATTGTATAAGAAAAATTAGAATCAGGTAAATACCAACTATATACTAAGTGTATAATTAGTATATTTTGGTATTTTTTTTTTGAATATTTCCATATATTGTAATTTTTCTTGAAATTGATTAGAATAGTTTTATAAAGAGAAATCAGAAAACTAAAAACAATTTTTGGAGGTCAAAAATGAAAAATGGAAAGACTATAGTAATCGGAGTAATTGGATCGGATTGTCATGCAGTTGGAAATAAGATCATTGATCACGTATTAACGCAGCAAGGGTTTAATGTAATCAATGTAGGTGTTATCTCACCACAAGAAGACTTTATAAATGCAGCAGTAGAAACAGATGCAGATGCAATCATCATCTCTTCATTATATGGTCATGGAGAATTAGACTGCCAAGGTTTTAAAGAAAAATGTAATGAAGCTGGATTACAAGATGTGAAATTATATGTTGGGGGAAACATCGTAGTAGGAAAGCAAGTTTGGGAAGATGTAAATCAAAGATTCTTAGATATGGGATTTGACAGAGTATATAGACCGGGAACTCCTATTGAAGTTACAGCAGAAGATATAAAAAAAGATTTGGGAATGATACCTGCAATGAATATGGAAGATGACGCACTATAAAAATTAGGAGTGGTGGAAATGAATGCCTACTTATTGATTGACTTTGGGAGTACCTATACTAAATTGACAGCAGTTGATCTAGAGACTGAAGAGATACTGGCTACTGCTAAAGACATAACTACAGTTGAAGATGACATAATGATAGGTTTTAAAAAAGCATATGGAAAACTTAAATTATGGATAGAAGAAGAGAAGAAGATAGAGTTTGATAAGATTAATTTTATAAAAAAAATAGCCTGTTCTTCGGCTGCCGGCGGTTTAAAGATGTATGCCATTGGACTTGTGCCAGAGCTTACAGCAGATGCCGCTAAAAAAGCTGCCCTAGGTGCAGGAGCCAGGGTTATGAAGACTTACTCCTATGAATTGAATAGAAGCGAGATTGAAGAGATAAAAAATTCAAATGCCGATATACTGTTGTTAGCAGGTGGAACAGACGGCGGGAATAAAAAATGTATAATACACAATGCTAAATTAATAGCAGATGTAAAGATAGATATACCGGTATTGCTGGCAGGAAACAAAAGTGCTACCGATGAGATTATAGAAATATTTGAAGGTGCGAATATAGATTATATAGTAACAGAAAATGTTATGCCGAAATTGAATAAGATAAATGAAAAACCAACAAGGGAAGCCATAAGAAAAATATTCATGACAAAGATAGTAGAAGCTAAAGGGATGAAAAATGCTGAAGATTTTATATCTGGAATACTTATGCCTACACCGGCAGCTGTATTGAAAGCAGCAGAGGTACTGGCAATTGGCAGTGACGATGAAGAAGGATTAGGAAATTTAATGATTGTAGACATAGGTGGTGCTACAACGGATATCCATTCATTGGCAGAGGGAGATCCAAGTAATGCAGGGGTAATTCCAAAAGGTTTGGAAGAACCTTTTGCTAAAAGGACAGTTGAAGGAGATCTCGGAATGAGATACTCTGCACTATCATTATTGGAGGCAGCAGGAACAAAAAAAATAAGAAAATATTTAAACGATGACCATAAAGAGATCGATGTAAAAGCTCACTGTAACCACAGACATGAAAATATAATGATGGTTCCACAAACACCGGAAGAGATATTTTTTGATGAGGCTATGGCAGGAGCGGGGACAGAGATTGCAATGATAAGACATTGCGGGTGGTTAGAGAGTGTATTTACCCCAATGGGAGTAATGTATTACCAGCATGGGAAAGATCTTTTAGATGTCAAATACGTAATTGGGACAGGCGGAGTACTGGTGCACAGTAAAGATCCTAAAAATATATTAAAAGCAGGGGAATTTAATAAAGAACAGCCTGTACATCTATTGCCTAGATCACCAAATTATTTAATTGACAGTACATATATATTATCGGCTATGGGACTCCTTGCAGGAGAAAATCCAGATATGGCAGTAAGAATAATGAAAAAATATCTTGAGAAAGTTTAATTGGGAGGATCACATTAATGAATATTAAAAATAAAAAATGGACAGAGGAAGAATTTTTTAAAATAAGAGAGGAAGTTTTAAGACAATGGCCTACAGGTAAAGAGGTAGACTTAGCTGAAGGTGTTAAATTTCAAAAAGAACTGCCTGAACATAAAAACTTTGCTAAAAAATTATGGACAGCCAAGCAAAATGGAAAAACATTAGCACAACCAAGAGCAGGAGTAGCATTATTAAATGAACATATAGAGTTATTAAACTTTTTGGATAAAGAGGGTGGAGCAGATTTATTACCATCAACTATAGATTCGTATACCAGATTAAACAGATATGAAGAGTGTGAAAGAGGAATTAAAGAATCGGAAAAAGCAGGAAGATCATTATTAAACGGTTTCCCAGGTGTAAACTATGGTGTTGTAGGGTGTAAGAGAGTATTAAATGAGGTAGACAAGCCGTTACAAGTAAGACACGGAACTCCAGATGCAAGATTATTGGCTGAGATCACAATGGCAGCTGGATGGACTTCATATGAAGGTGGGGGAATATCATATAACTTACCATATGCTAAGTCTGTATCTATGGAAAGAACAA
Organism: Psychrilyobacter sp.; assembly: GCA_030621995.1. Lineage (GTDB taxonomy): Bacteria > Fusobacteriota > Fusobacteriia > Fusobacteriales > Fusobacteriaceae > Psychrilyobacter. The sequence continues at coordinate 1,236 of JAUXGP010000134.1, read as the reverse complement.
TAAGAGACTGGCAGTATGTAGATAGATTAGTTGGATGGTACGAAGAGCAAGGTGTTTCTATCAATAGAGAACCTTACGGACCATTAACAGGAACATTAGTACCGGCATCGATTTCAAATGCTGTACAAATAATAGAATGTTTATTAGCTGCTGAGCAGGGAGTTAAGAGTATCACTTTAGGATATGGACAATGCGGGAACTTAATCCAGGATGTAGCTGCTATCAGAACTTTATCTGAGTTATCTGAGGAATACTGTGCAAAGTTTGGATATGAAAATATGCAGTTAACTACAGTTTTCCATCAATGGATGGGAGGATTCCCGGAAGACGAATCTAAAGCTTTTGGTGTAATCTCAAATGGAGCATCTGCAGCCAGATTGGCAGGAGCAACTAAGGTAATCGTAAAGACTACCCATGAAGCTATCGGAATCCCTACAAAGGAAGCCAACGCCAATGGAATTAAAGCAACTAAGATGGTATTAAACTTATTGGACGGACAGACATTACCAGACTCTGAAGAATTAACAACAGAGATTATGCAAATAAAAGCAGAGATCAAGTGTATCATGGACAAGGTCTACGATCTTGGAAATGGAGACTTAGCTATTGGTACTATCGAAGCAGTTAAACAAGGGGTAATCGATATTCCATTCGCACCAGCTAAGGTAAATGCAGGGAAGATGTTGCCGGCTAGAGACAACATAGGTAGAATCAGATACTTAGAGTGTGGAAATATCCCATTTACAGATGAGATCAAGGCATTCAATAGAGCTGAATTACAAAAAAGAGCAGACTATGAAGAAAGAGAGGTCAGCTTCCAAATGACAGTAGATGATATATTTGCTGTAGGAAAAGGCCAATTAATCGGAAGACCAGAAGGAAAATAATAAATAAGATTCAGTTACAAAGTTTTTAATGGAAGGGTAGATATATAATCTGCCTTTTCTTGAAAAGATAAAGGGGAGAGTGACACTATAAGATAACAGGGGGGTCACAATGCAAGTGTTTGAAATGGATAATATTGCAACGCTGTTTATGGCGATTGTTGTATTGTTAGTAGGTAAATTAGTTAGAGAAAAGGCAGGAATTTTAAAGAGGTTTTTTATACCGGTACCGGTTATAGGAGGGATATTGTTTGCAATAATAACTCTGATTGGACATTATAGCAATACCTTTGAATTTAGTTTTGACGGGACATTAAAAGATCTATTTATGATAGCGTTCTTTACAACCATT
>JAUXGP010000073.1 GCA_030621995.1 Psychrilyobacter sp. | reverse complement strand
CTGGTTTTCAGACTGTCCGAGGCAATTTAAATAGTTTCAATTCCCCCAATCCCAATAACCCCATCAAGTGTTGTGTAATTTATCACTATTATATTTACTTTGATTACTTCTTGTAATTTTTATATAAAAAAAGACACTCGATTTAGTGTCTTTTTTAATTTATTGAATCTTAAAAAAATAAATAGTAAGACTATATAGGTTTGCCTATCTTCTTAAAGATCTATATATATTCTCTATCCACTTATCAAATTTTTCCCCTTTTTCAAACTGCATAACATCATACATTTCAGGAGCTACTAAACTAAATTGTTTTTTTAAATCTTCTAAATTAAGGTCTTCCATTTCTTTCTCTTTTTTAATTCTTGAAATGATTTTATTAAAATCTTTAGATTGATATTTTATATCTTTTTTACTTAAGAATATTGGTTTTTGATTTTTTGTTAATCCATGATTTTTACAAACTTTTAAACCAGCTTCTTTAACTGCAGTTACTTTGTCATTTAAAGTTAACTCAATTATTTTATCTTTTAGACATTGATATTCAGGGTTATTTAAATCATAATCGTTTACAGAACTTTCCAACGCCTCTTCTCTTACTTTCCATGATGTTTTACAATTTAAATCTTTCATAATTTTTCTTAATGCTTCTTTTACTCCACTCATTATATTCCACCTTTGATTTTAATTATATGTAAGTTTAATTTTATCTTTTAAATTTAAAAAAGTCAATTTTAAATTAAAATAAAAGAATTGAGAGTGTCATTTTTATCGCTCGTTAAAAACATCATGCTAAATATTATATTATTTTATACATTAATTCCCTTAGAGTATACTACATAAATAAAAAATAGTACCCTTAACTTTCACTATTTTATGTGTTAAAACTCCTATAGGAGGTGTTTTTTATGACACAATACAAAAAATACTTAGAAGACAACTATACCAAAGGTACTATTGAGAATTATTTTAAAGGGATAACTATATTTAATAATTTTTTAAAAGATAGAAAAATAAATAGAGCTGTTATAAATGAATTTAAGATATATTTATAGCTACTTGGCTTGCTGGAAAATGGAAAGGTATTTATTTTGATCCCGACCAATAAAAAGGTGTCTCTTTTTCATTTTATCCTGAAAAATAAGTATTTTCCTTTCCCTTGTTATTATATCGTGGATATAGTATAATTTTGATAAAGGATTTTTGGAGGCAGAAATGAAAATCATAATCAATAGAAATGAACTGATACACAATTTAAGTGACTTATCTTTAGTTATTAAGGATAATTCCATAAGACCTGTAATATCAGGTGCTAAATTAGAAGTAAGCAACAATGAAATTAGATTTACCGGGACAACACTGGAAACTACTATAAAATCATATTTAAATGGTGAAATTATAGAGGAGGGGGTCGCTGTCTTTAAAATTGGATTGGTCTTAGAATATATAAAGTTATTAAACCAAGATGAAATAGAGATCAGTGCCACTGAAAATAAGTTATTTATTCATAATGCTGAATTTTCAACCCTCGACAGCGATGAATATCCTAAATTAAATATACTGGGAGGAGATTCGCTTTTAGATATCGAAGCAGACACCCTGGTAGAAGCCTTTGACAAGGTATCATTTTCGGCTTCTCTGACACCTGAAAACCTGGCAATCAATACCATCAGGATGAAATTAGAGGACAATAAGATTTATTTGATCACCACAGATTCATACAGGCTTACCCACTATGTTTTGGAGAGTGAAACTAAGTTGAATAAGGAGATCTCGATACCCTTAGAAGGGGCTACTATTTTGAGTAAATTATTCAGGGGCAGTAAGGAAACTTTAAACTTCTTTATCGATGGCAGTCAATTGAGGGTAAAATCTGAAAAGTTGGTTTTTTCTATCAGATTGGTAGACCTGGCATTCCCTGATTATAATGCTATTTTAGGCAGTATGAATTCCAGTAAAACAATTGAGATGAATTTAAAAGAATTCAAATCAGCATCAAAGAAGGTTCTTACCATTGCTAAAAGAAATCAAGAGACAAAAAATGGTGCATACTTTGATTTCAATGGAAATAAACTGAAGATATCGGTGTCTTCCGGCAGTGCCAAAACTATGCAAAAGCTGGAGACAATCAAAGAAGGCGATAACTTCAAAGCTTCATTAAATGTAAAGTTTATAGAAGAATTTTTAAACAATATAGAAAAAAATATAATAATCAAAGCTACCAATGCCAGTTCGATGTTTATCTTGAAAGAGGTAGACAATGACAGCTACACTTATATCTTAATGCCGTTAGCCCTTAGAGATTAGGAGGAAATATGGATTTTTATAAAAGAATGTTAATTAAGATACTAAAAAATTCCATGGCAGGCTGTGAATCCAACGTCTTAAAAATTTTAGAATCAGGATATGATCTGAATATCAAGGACAAGGAGGAGCTGGAGGAGTTAATTGATAATTTATAAGAAATAATATTAATTTAATATACAGGGGGATATGAGTATGAATGTTTTATCTGGTTTAAAACCTGAAAAGGTCTTCAATTTTTTCGAGGAGATCAGTGCTATTCCTAGAGGATCAAAGCACGAGGAACAAATAAGTGAATATTTAGCAGATTTTGGAAGATCCAGAGGGCTGGAGACTATCCAGGATGAAGCTCTTAATGTAATCATCAAAAAAGATGCTACACCAGGATATGAAGGGATACCGGCTATAATTATCCAAGGACATATGGATATGGTCTGGGAAAAAAATCTGGATACTGAATTTGACTTTGAAAAAGAAGGATTAAAGCTTTTAATCGATGGAGATTTTATAAAAGCTAAGGGAACTACTTTAGGAGCCGACAATGGTATAGCTGTTGCATTTGCATTGGCTGTATTGGATTCAAATGATATTCCCCATCCAAAATTAGAGGTATTGATCACTTCTGATGAGGAAACAGGAATGTCTGGAGCTATTGCCTTAGATGGAAATTTATTGGAAGGTAAATATTTATTCAATATAGACACAGAGGAAGAGGGAGAGATCTACGTTAGTTGTTCAGGTGGTAACAGAACGACTCTTACGATTCCTGTGACATATACTGATGCTGCATTGGATTCATTCTATAATATCAGTGTCAGAGGATTATTTGGCGGACATTCAGGAATGGAGATCCAGTTACAGAGAGGGAACTCAAATAAAATTATCGGTAGAATTTTAAAGATTATCTCTGAAAAAATAGCTATTAACTTAGTAGAGGTAAATGGCGGGTCAAAAACTAATGCCATACCTCGTGAGGGAGATGCTCTTATTTCAGTGGCTAAAAAAGATATAGATACATTAAATAAAGTTTTAGCAGATGTAAAGAAAGACATTGTAGAAGAATTAAGAGTTTCAGATGCAGGTATTGAAATTACTATGACAGAGGTAAAAGGAACAGAAATTTCCAAAGTAATGGATTCAGATACAACTGACACAGTTATCAATACTATATTCTTGTACCCTAACGGTGTGCAAAGAATGAGTTTAGATATCGAGGGATTAGTAGAAACTTCTCTTAACCTTGGAGTTCTGACTACAGAAGATGCAGGTGTTGTTTTACAGTCAGCTGTGAGAAGTTCTGTAGATGCAGCTAAGGCTCTTTTAACTAAGGAAGTTGAGACCCTTGCAATGATCACAGGAGCTAAATTTAAGCAGGGTGCTACTTATCCTGCCTGGAAATTTAATCCTAACTCAAAATTACAAGATATGGCACTGGAAGTTCATGAAAAATCAACTGGGAAGAAAGCTGGAATCAAAGCTATCCATGCAGGATTGGAATGTGGATTATTAGGTGAGAAATTACCTCATTGTGATATGATCTCCTTTGGGCCGAATATGTTTGACGTTCATACTCCTGAAGAAAAGTTATCTATATCTTCAGTTGAGAATGTGTGGAACTATTTCTTAGACCTGTTGAAATCATCTAAAGATTATTTATAAAAAAATAAAATAGATTGTATAAATTAAATAAAGAGGGGTTGTCCATTGGACAACCCCTTTTACTCTTAATTTTCCATAGGAACAAACGATCCTTTGATGTCATCATAATATTCTATTTCACCTGTTTCTATCTTGTAATACCAAACGTGAAGGTGTAACGATCCCTCATCAACCCTTCTTTTTACTGCCGGATATGTCAATAGATTTTCGAGCTGGAACATAGCAGAAAGTTTTTCTGTATTTATAAGTTTTTCTTCCTCTGATCCTCCTACTAATTGTGCTACTTTTTTGGCTTCATTCCCCAATTCCAGCCATTTATTCGTGTGGATCAGATCCTCATTTTTATCTAAATCTTTATATAGTGCTTTAATTGCACCGCAGTGGGAATGCCCGCAAACGATTATATCATCTACCTTTAAGACAGATACTGCGTATTCTATCGCTGAGGCTGTGGAATGATAATCTTCATCAGGTTTATAGGGAGCTACGAAGTTCCCTACATTTTGAATGGTGAATAGCTCACCAGGCTTGGATCCTGTTATCAATCCCGGTATTACCCTGGAATCACTGCATCCTATAAACAGCGTTCCTGGATGCTGCCCGTCTTTCACTAATTTTAAATATAAATCTTTATTTTTTTTAAATTTTATCTCTTTAAATTTTTGATGTCCCTTTAATAATTTTTCCATATGACCTCCTGTATAATCTAACTAATCTGTATTATACCACATTTTTTAGAAAATAAATTTAAAAAAATTCAATGAGATAATAAAAAAATATAAATAAATAGGCCTATGAAATTTCATAGACCTGATTTATTACATTGGTAATATTACTTTACCATATTTTTCATTTAAAATTATAGCTGCTGCTTCATAGATAGCACATGACGCACAAACTATTCCTACATATCCTGCTAATTTTCCTAAAGCTGCACTTTCATAGAAGAAGTGTAATGCCAATATAGCGAATAATGCTACTAAAGTTCCGAAAACTAATTTCCCGACAGTAGGACCATTTAATGTTCCAACGAAGAATATTAATGAAATTATTCCCCACACTACCATATAAGAACCGACTGCTATATGATCTGTAGTGAAGAATCCAAATTTGTTACCTACCCAGATTCCTACTAAAGTCCACCAGAATGAACCATATGAAATAAATGCTGTAGATCCAAAAGTGTTACCTTTTTTATTCTCTAAAACACCTGCAACAAATTGTGCAATTCCACCGTAAAATAATCCCATTACCATAATCATATTGTTTAATTCGAATAAACCTGCGTTGTGCAAATTTAATAATAATGTTGTTGCTCCAAATCCTAGTAATCCAATTGGAGCCGGGTTTGCGCTTGTATCTTTAATTGATCTTTCCATTGTAATTTGTCCTCCTAAATTTAATTATTTTACAGGGTATAGTATCATTTATTTTAGGGAAGTGCAAGCTTTTTTTAATATTTATATGTTATTTTTTTAGTTGACTTATTGAAAATAGTATTTTTCGAACTGTTATTGAAAAAAAAGTTTGATTTTCGAAAAGAATGTAGTATACTAATCATAGGTAAAACGTTTTACCAAGGGTGGTGAAAATGGGAAAATTAACGATTAAAGATATTGCTAAAAAATCCGGGTTCTCTGTATCTACCGTCTCCAACGTCATAAACGGAAAGGGGAAATGCAGTCTGGAAACCCAAAAAAAGATATTTCATCTAATGGAAGAGGTGGGGTATAAACCCAATCAGGCAGCAAGAACCCTGGCCAGTAAAAAATCTAACTTAATCGGGATCTTATTTCCGGTTGAAGATGAGATCTTTCGAAAAAATAACTCTTACCAAAAAATTGTAAACTCTGTAACCTCTGAACTTTCAAAAAAATCATATGATCTGGTAATCGGAAATAATATCAAAGAACTTGATATATTGGAATGGGCATTAAAAAGAGATCTAGAGGGGATTATCATCATTGGAGATCTGGATATTTCCAAGGAAAAAGAGTTGAAAAAAATAAATATCCCCATAGTTTTTATAGATAACTACAAGAATAATCTCTATGGTGTTAACTATATTAACAGTGATGATACCATTGGAGGATTTAATGCCACTGAGATCCTAGCCAAAAATAAGTGTAAAAATATAGCATTTGTTGGGAGTGAAGATATAGAGGTTCACAGCAGGAGATACCTTGGATACCAGAGTGCTCTTATAGAATCTTCCCTGGGGGAGGAAAGGCTGTATCTGGACCAGCCTACCTATGAAGGCGGCTTGGCATTGGGAGAGATGATCTCTAAAACAGATATAGATGGTCTGTGTGTAGCTTCCGACATAATGGCATTCGGGATAATGTCATCCCTTTTAAAAAACGGTAAAAAAATACCTGAAGATATAAAAATCATAGGGTTTGATAACATAGATTCGTGCCGGTATACCACTCCTACTCTGAGTTCTGTGGATTTAAATTTCTCTGCCAAGGGAATAGTGGCGGTACAGATGATCTTTGAGGAGATAGAGGGTAAATTTTTTTTAAGGAATCAATCGATAGATTTAAATATAGTGTTAAGGGGAAGTACAGTGTGTAAAAATTAATAATCATTAAATTATATATACAGGGGGATAAAAATGGCAGTAGTAAAATTAAAAAAAGTAGAAAAAACATATCCAAATGGATTTAAGGCAGTTCATGGGATAGATTTAGATATCAAAGATGGAGAATTCATGGTATTTGTAGGGCCGTCTGGTTGTGCAAAATCTACAACTCTCAGGATGATCGCTGGATTAGAAGATATTACAGGTGGAGAAATAATCATAGGAGATCAAGTTGTAAACGATCTGCCTCCTAAAGACAGGGGGATTGCCATGGTATTTCAAAACTATGCACTCTATCCTCATATGACTTGTTATGAAAATATGGCATTTGGTCTAAAATTACAAAAATTACCCAAGGCTGAGATAGATAAAAGAGTAAGGGATGCAGCTACAAAATTAGAGATAACTGACCTATTGGACAGAAAACCTAAAGAGATGTCAGGCGGGCAGAGACAGAGGGTAGCAGTAGGGAGAGCTATTGTCAGAAAGCCTGAAGTTTTCCTATTTGACGAACCGCTGTCAAACTTAGATGCCAAATTAAGGGTTTCTATGAGAGTTAGAATCACTCAATTGCACCAGGAATTAAAAGATGCCGGTCAGCCTGCTACCATGATTTATGTTACCCATGACCAAGTAGAAGCTATGACTATGGGAGACAGGATCTGTGTATTGGAATATGGTGTGATCAAGCAGGTAGACACTCCTATCAACCTATATGGCAGACCGCAAAATAAATTTGTTGCAGGATTTATCGGTTCACCGTCTATGAATATCATTCCGTCTGAATTACTCATGGTTGAAGGGAAGCTTGCTGTGAAAGTAGGAGAAACTATCTTACACCTGCCTGAGGAAAAAGCAGAAAAAGTAAAAGATTATGTGGGGAAAAAAGTGTAGTTTGGAATTAGACCGGAGCATATCGGATCTCATGAAACACACCCGGGGAAGGAAGAGTATATCGATGGGAAGATCTCTATCGTAGAACAAATGGGGAATGAGGAGTTTATCTACTTTACAATAGATGGTATCCAATATTCTGCCAGATTCTCTTCTGAAAATGTTAAAGAAACGGGAAATGGAAAAGATTATAATTTCTGGTTTGATATGGAAAAATGTCATATCTTTGACTATGAAACAGATCAAAATATATCTTTAGTATAGATTAAAAAAACCGTCTTAGCT
>JAUXGP010000079.1 GCA_030621995.1 Psychrilyobacter sp. | reverse complement strand
TCTCTCCCAATAATCTATTGATGATACTTGATTTTCCAACATTTGTAGTTCCCATTACCATAACTTTAGCACCATGCGGGCAGAAATGATTTATCTTTCTAACGATACCGTTGATACCATAAGTGTTTTTAGCACTGACTATGGCGATATCCAGGGGAACAATTCCTTCCTCTTCCAGTCTCTCTTTTACCCAGTCAGATACCTCGCTGGCATGTTTTCCACCAGGGATTAAGTCCACCTTGTTGATGATTATAATGGAGTCTTTCTCCCTCAATATATCCAAGATTTCATCATCAAACGATCCTTCAAAATCAATGATATCGAATACAGCTAAGACAATCTTAGCACTCTTGGCAGAACGCTGAACCTCTTTTCTATAGTCTTCAGCAGTCATTCCCATTGGGATAAAATCACCGTAGTTAGTTAATTTAAAACATCTTTGACAAGTAGCACTTTTTTTCCCTTTTAACATCTCTTTAGGTACATAACCCTGCTTATTTTTATCTTCACTTTGTACTTCAATACCACAGCCATTGCATTTTTTTATTATATTACTCAAAATTAAAACCTCCAATTTTCATTACGCTCTTGCAGTAAAACTTACCCATTCTTTATCTTTTGTTTCTGAGATAACTTCATATCCCAATGAAATTATTCTTTTCTTTATCTCATCAGCTTTATCTTCAATTATTCCAGACAGAATCATAAGACCGCCGTCTTTTACAACTGTAGACATATCATTTAGTAGGAGTAAGATTACATCCGCTAAGATATTAGCTACCACTACATCAAACTTTTTATCTTCTACAACTTTAACCAGATCACCTTTGAATAGTTTTACACTCTCCATATCGACTTTATTTAATTCTAGGTTTTCCCTGGCTACTTCTACAGCCAGAGGGTCGATATCAACACCCCATACCTCAGCTGCTCCTAATTTATTGGCTGCAACCATAAGTATTCCGGATCCGGTCCCCACATCTATGACAGAGTCCCCTTCACGGATATACTCTTCCATCTGCTTGATACAAAGGGAAGTTGTAGGATGAGATCCGGTTCCGAATGCTCTTCCAGGATCCAATTCAATTACTATTTCGTCCTCTTCGGCCTCATATTCACGCCAGGTAGGTTTTACCACGAATCTTTCACTTACTTTTTCAGGGTAAAGATATTTTTTCCAAGAATTTTGGTAGTCCTCTTCATCCAATTCATAAAAGTCCAATGAATAAATAAGATCCTCTCGATCTTTAAATTTTTCTTCAAAAGTATTAATTATAAGAGACTTTTTCTTCTCCACATATAAGTTTATAGGGAAATATGCCGATACAGCATAATCTCTCTGCAAAAAAATCTTTTCATCTCTATAGTAATCCAATGAATCTCTCTTCATGGGCTCATCAATTTTAAGTCCTTGAACTCCAAATTCATAAAATAGATCGGTTATTTCTTTTTTGACATACTGAGGCTCATCTGCTTCAAATATTAATCTTACTTCTATTAATTTCATAATAATTTTCCCTTCCTTATTTTTTATATTTTTTTATAAATCACTTTTCCAAAAATATCGATATGCTCTTTTAATTTTATGTTTTCAATTTTATCATAGTAAACGATATCAAAAAAAAATGGAATAGGATATTCATCATTTAGTAATCCTGACAATCTAATAATAGTAGTTCTTGTAACATTTTTCCCTTTTACTGCCAAATCAATATCAGAAGCTTTTTTAAAATTACCCATAGCTCGACTGCCAAATAAAATCACCGATTCAATTTCAGGAAAATTATTTATTCCTTTTTTTATATAAAAAAAATCCCTATCTAATAATCCATATTTCATAATTCATCCTTCAGTTTTAAATAAAGTTTTTCTAAGATAAAATAATATTTATTTTTTATTTTTAATTCCATCTCTTCAGCAGTGCTTTCATCATAGGTGTGAACAGTTAAATTTCGGTCATCCAAACCGTCCATCCAAAGATATCCATCTTCGATTATACCACTTTGAAATGCTTGTTTTAAAGTAGCTTTTGGACTTTTAACCTCAAAGCCTTCTGATTCTAGATAGTCCTTTAAAACTTTCCAAGCTAATTCAAAGCTCATTTCAAAAAATTGAATTCCACCAGCTCGTTCAACTTTAGAAGGGTTCTCTATCTTGCTATATTCTTTTAATAGAAGAAAAGATTTTTCAAAATTTTCAAACCTTTGTTTCCATCTAATAATTTTTAAGTTCTTCAAAATAAACCTCCTAATTACTGATATTTCCTAATTTATTTTTAGGGATTACTTTTTGTAAGCAATACTTCTAATTCATTGTCATATAGATTTAATTTTACCGGAGTTATAGATATATATCCATTCTCAATAGCATCTAAATCTGAATTCTCTACATGATCACCTTTTACAGGATGCCCTCCTAACCAAAAATATTTATTTCCCTGGGAATCTTCCCTTTCAATTAATTTTTCTTGAAACTTTCTATTGCTCTGTTTGGTATACTTAATTCCTTTGATCTCCTCCATGGGGAGGTTGGGAACATTGATATTCAAAAGAGTTCCAATAGGGAATCGCAGGTCTTTTATGGTCTTTAAATATTCTACTATAAACTCTCCGGCACTCTCAAAATATAGATCATTTCCATCTACGATAAGGGAGAGAGCGATGGCATTCTTTTTCCAAAATGCACCCTCAGAAGCAGCAGCAAAAGTCCCTGAATAAAATAGATCGGTACCTAAATTAGCTCCACGATTTATTCCGGAGATAACAAAGTCAATCTTCTTTTCATCATATAGATGAGCCAGTGCTACCTTTATAGTATCGGCAGGCTTTCCGGAAACAGAATGACCGAATAGATGACTATCTCTATAAACTTCCTTTACTCTTAAGGGCTGGTGCAGGGTGATCCCGTGTCCAGTACCGCTTTGCTCCTCCAGGGGAGCAACTACATATGTTGTATGTCCGGCATTTTGAAGATAACTGACCAAGATCTTGATCCCTTCAGCATAGATACCGTCATCATTTGAAATTAATATATTCATAATTCTCCTTATAAAAAGTCTGCAAAGTCTAGTTCTTCAATAGATATGTCTACCCTCTTGATATCGCTGCATTTTCCGTACTGATCTAACTCTACCTCGATACCGTTGACCCTTACATTGTCATTACAAATAACAAACTTAGTAGGGAGAGAAGTCAAAAATCTAGGCAAAACTGAATCTATAGTCATTCCGATTATCCCGTCATGAGATCCAGTCATCCCGATATCGGTAATATATCCGGTACCGCCATCTAAAATTCTGGAATCAGAAGTTTGAATATGGGTATGAGTTCCTAAGACTACTGAAACTTTACCATCAAGAAATCTTCCCATAGCCATCTTTTCAGATGTAGCCTCAGCATGAAAATCTACGATAATATTAGTTGTTTCTTTTCTGATCTCATCTAAAACTTCTGTGATTCTTTGGAATGGACAATCGATAGGCGGCATGAAGATCCTGCCTTGTAATGAAACAACTCCTACTTTTTCCCCTGCAGGAGTTCTAAAAATATTCCAACCCACTCCAGATACTCCCTTTGGATAGTTTAATGGTCTTAAAATTTTATGATCAATTTTAAGATATTCCACCATCTCTTTTTTATCCCAAATATGATTACCAGAGGTAATAGCATCTACCCCGATCTCATAAAATTGTTTAGCTATTTTTTCGGTTAATCCAAATCCTGCAGCGGCATTTTCCCCATTGACAACAACCAGATCATATTCACTTTTTTTTCTCTCTAAATAGTCGGTTAAGATATTTCTACCTGGCTTGCCAACCACATCTCCTATTATTAAAACTTTCATTAAACCCCTCTTCTCTTTATAATATTACTCTTCACAATGTATAATTATATCATATTTTCAATAAAATTTATACCGTAATTCCACCATAAAAAATGAGCCGATAAACATCAGCTCATTTAGTTTATTATTATTTTGCATATTCTACAGATCTAGTCTCTCTGACTACAGTTACTTTAATCTGTCCAGGATATTGCATAGTTTCCTCTATTTTCTTAGCTATATCACGAGATAAAATAGTAGTTTTATCGTCACTGATAATTTCAGGGTTAATGATGATCCTCATCTCTCTACCGGCTTGGATAGCATAAGATGAATCTACGCCCTCAAAAGAACTTGCAATAGCTTCTAATTCTTCTAATCTTTTGATATATGTATTCAATGTTTCACGTCTTGCTCCAGGTCTGGATGCTGATATAGCATCTGCAGCTTGGACTAAAACAGATTCGATACATTTAAATTCAACTTCATGATGATGTGATTCAGCACCATTGGCTACCAGATCTTTTTCTCCGAATTTTCTCAAGAATTCTGCTCCTAATAATCCATGAGAAGTCTCAGTTTCATGGGTTAATACCTTACCTATATCATGGAACAGACCAGATCTCTTAGCTAATTTTACATCTGCTCCAATTTCAGCAGCCAATGTAGCAGCCAGATGACCAACTTCGATGGAATGAGTTAAAACATTTTGTCCATAACTAGTTCTGAATTTCAAACTACCCAAAACTTTAGTTACTTCAGGATGAACTCCTGTAATACCAAGTTCAAACAGGGCATGTTCTCCAGCTTCACGGATCCCCTTATCCACTTCTTTAGTTGCTTTTTTGATAGCTTCTTCGATCTTTGTAGGATGGATTCTTCCATCGTTCACCAGTTTTTCCAGTGCACTTCTGGCAATTTCTCTCTTGACACCATCAAAACATGATAAAACTACAGCTTCCGGGGTATCGTCGATGATTACATCTACTCCAGTTAACTGTTCTATGGTTCTGATGTTTCTACCTTCACGTCCTATGATCCTACCCTTCATCTCATCGTTTGGCAGCTGTACCACAGATACAGTAGCATCGGAAACAAATTCAGCGGAAGCTTTTCCAATGGCAGTAGACAGTATTCTTTGAGTCATCCTATCTTTTTCTTCCTCTAATTTATGTTCGAAACTTCTGATCATAACAGCAGAATCATGAGTAAGGTCATCTTTTAACTTATCCAATAAGATGTTTTTAGCATCCTCTTTAGATAATTCAGATATTTTTTCCAACTCCAACTCTTGTTTTTGCTTTAAATCTTCGATCTCGCCTTCTTTAAGGTTTAATTTTTTTTCATAATCATTTATTTCTACAGTTTTAGCTTCAATCCTGTCTAATTTACTATCCAGAGATTCCTCTCTTTTAATAAGCCTGTTTTCTTTTTGATTTATTTCATTTTTTGCTAACTTGATATCTCTTTCAGCTTCTTCTTTGATTTTGTATGCACTTTCTTTAGCCTTGATAGTTATCTCTTTAGCTTTGGATTCAGCATCAAACTTAGCTCTTTTTTCAATTTTTTCAGCTTTTACCTTTGCTTGTTCTATGCTGTTTTCAAGGTTGTTTAAATCTTCGATCTTTTTATCTACAACAGATTTTTTATAAAGTACAGAGGAAAATATTCCTGCTGCCACTATAACTGCTGCTATCATAATAATTGTATTCATATGTAAATCCCCTCTTAAAATATAATATTTTGGGATATTAATTAAAATTTAGCTAATGCTTCTTCCTCAGTAGCACAAATTTCAAATATCTCATCTAACCCAACCATTTCAAAAATTGTTTTGATATGATCATTTAAGTTTGATAACTTTATATCGCCGTTATGTCCCTTAACTTCTCTTAATTTTCCTCTTAAAATTCCCATAGCCAAACTGTTGATGTGACTTAATTCCTCACAGTTGATTATGAAGTTATAAGTTTCGTTTTCAACTAACTTAGCTAGTCTTTCCTTTAATTTAGGAGCCACCATAGCGTCAAGTTCACCTGTGATTTTAATTATCTTTATTCCATTAATGTCCTTTTCGATTAATTCAAAATTAGAGTTCATTATTTTGTTTCCTCCTCAACTTCTTTTAATATTTCAAACTTTGTTCCAATTTTCTTAGGTTTAATCTCTAAATTATCTACGAGACCCCTAACTATATTTAACCCCATGCCCCCTTCAGACTTGCTTTCTTTTAATCTGTTAAACCCAGCTCCAAAATCTTCTACAGTGATTTTTACAAAGTTACCTTCTTTTATCATAAATATAGAAATTTCTCCACTATGATAGTTGTATCCGTGTTCGATTGCATTGGTTGCCAGTTCATCTATAACAGTCAGAAGTCTAAGAATATCTTTTTTAGATACAGATTCTGTAGTTAAATACGTTTTCACAAGGGCTCTAATTAAAGAAAGATTTTTTAAAGAAGACGGAACGATTATTTTGATTCCTTCACCTTGCAATATTTCACCCTCTTTCACTAAAGTCTATTATTTTCCATTGACCATTTTCAAAATTAAATACAATATCCAGATAAAGGCTTTCATCGTAAAAATTAATAAGAGCTAAAATTTTAGCGTGACTTTTATTGAATTTTGGATTGGTAGTATAAATGTTTCCGCCACTCAAATCTAACTTTTTTAGTTCATTTAATTTTATTTTATTTTTTATTCCCCTGTCGGTGTATCGTTCAATAATAAAAATTTGGTTTTTGGAAAAAGCTGCCTTTAATACGTTTATTAATTTTTCGAGGTCCTTAACCCCTTGATCTCTTTCAGATATTAAAGTTTCATATTTATCTAACTTTTCAGGATCTAGAGTTGGTTTTATTTGAGAAAATAAGCCCTTAGCCTCATCTAATTCCCAGTCATTGATTTTTTGCTCTAACAACTGTTCTCTTGGAGACAATGAATTATTTTTTAAAGGCGTATTTACACACCCTAGCAGAAGCAGTAAAACAAGAGTTAAACTTAATTTTTTCAGCATCTTATCCTCCTAAAATATCATCATTACAATGATAGCACACTAAAATTAAAATATCAACCAACTAGTATGGGTTATTCGTGTTTTACTTTTTAATTAACCTGAGAATTTCTCCCAATATCTCCTCCTCGCTCATTTTCTCCACGTCGAACCAGATAACATCGGGGTCATTTTTAAACCATGTAAATTGTCTTTTAGCATATCTACGGGAATTTTGTTTGATCTGGAATACCGCCTCCTCCAAAGTGATCTCCCCTTTGAAATAATCTATAATTTCACTGTATCCTATGACGTTGATCCTTCTCAAATTTTCTCCATAGATAGTATAGAGTTTCTTAACCTCTTCGATCAATCCTCCCTCTACCATAAGATCAACTCTCAGGTTTATCCTTTCATACAGGCTGGTTCTGTTTCTCTCTAAGCCTATCTTGATAAATTCAAAGGTATTTCTTTTTATGTTTCTCTTACTGATTATAGAAAATTTTTCCCCTGTGAGGTGAAAAACCTCTACCGCT
>JAUXGP010000144.1 GCA_030621995.1 Psychrilyobacter sp. | reverse complement strand
ATGTTTTCATAAGTTCTTTTTCCACAAGATCCTGTATCTCTTCCACCTGTAGATCTTTATCTAAATCTACGATTTTATTCACTACTTCTAAGGCAAATTTAGTACTGACATCTTCCTTGGAAGCAATAGCTGCCTTGTTTATAGCACAAACTATCTTATTTGCATCAAAATTAACTTTTTGACCATCTCTTTTAACTACTTTCATCCAACATCACTCCACTATATTTAGTTATTTATATTAAAAATATTACCACATATAGTAGAAAGTGTCTAATTCATTTTATAAGATAGGGGGTATATAAAATTTATATATTTAGGTTTAAGATTGATAAATAAGGGACAGAAAAAGATAAAAAAAGATAAAAAAAATCTTCCTTGACATTAGATTTTTTTGTTTTTTGAAAATTTAAAAAAAACTTACGTTATTTCCATACTTTTCCAAAATAAATAATTTAGTTTCCTTACTCTGAACCAGTTTAGAAAATCGAACAATTTTCTTATTTTTAAGCATTTTTCCCCTGGCAGCTATTATATTTATATATTTTTTATCAAAACTCTCCAAAAATAGTGAATCTATTTCCGGAGTATATCCCACACTAAAAGCTGTCCCTCCATTTAAAATCACATAGTCAGCAAATTCTAAAAATCTAGGCAATATAGAAGTTTCCACTCCTACAATTTCTATCTTAAATGGGTTGGAGAGAATTTCTTTTATTGTAATCTTTTTTTCGTGATTTAATTTTATGAGTCCCATCTTCTCTAAAAAAATCAATGCTCTCTTTTCATTGGATGGATCCTCAGGGACAGCTATGACAGCTCCTGCCACCATACTTTTGATGGAGTTATGTTTTTTGGAATAGATCCCCATGGATTCTACATAGGTTTCCCCTATAGATATAATGGAACTGTCATTTAATTTATTACATACATTCAAATAATCCAAAGTCTGAAAAATATTAACATCAATTTTTTTATTTAAAAGATCTCTATTTAAGTTTTTATCATTTTCATATCTGACCAGTTCTATATCTAGAGCTCTATCCTGTTCCATTATGAATTTAACCAGCTCAAAGTTAAAATCCGAACTCACTCCTACTTTTAAAGGAGCAGAAAATAAAGACAGGCTAAACAGGAAAAATAAACTAATCTTTTGTATAAAAGCTGACTTCTTTAAGTTTATCACCTATATCACTCCTAAAAAAATAATCAAATTTAATCAAATAATGTCTCAACAATTTTTCATTGTTGCTGTATTTTTTACATATGTCGATAATGCTGGTAATCGCTGCTTTTATTAAAATCAAAATAAAATCTTCATCGATATTTTCATATTCCACACCATTTTTTCTTTTATGATCCAGATATTTTTCCCATCTTATCCCTATCAACTCCTCCAAGAAATTTTCATATTTCGTTCCTGTAGAGCAATCGAAAAGAATAGAAAATTCCATAGGTTTAGAGGTAGCTAAGTTTATATAATTATTTAAAAACATCCTGGGTCTTTGATTAAAATCAGAAGATATCTTCTCCAGATTTTCGTGAATATGATTATATTTAAGAGTTGAATATAGTTCAAACACTATGTCATCAAAAAGTATCTCTTTATTTTCATAATATCGATATATATTTCCAATGGGTACTTTGGATTTTTTGGATATTTCTTTCATAGTTGCTCCCCTATATCCATTTTCTTTAAAAACTTCCATAGCTCCCTGATAGATCTTATTTTGAACTTCTTTCTTCTTGATTTGCATCTTCCGGTTCCTCCTTTAAAGAGTGTTTGTTAATATTGTAAAGTATTCCAATAGAAAACAGGGTAGTCCACAGGGAGGTCCCGCCATAACTCATGAGGGGAAGGGGTATTCCTGTAACAGGCATAAGCCCTGTAACGACATATACATTCATTATTATTTGGCTGAATAAGTAACCTGTAATTCCAATGGCTAAGTATTTACCAAAGTGATCACAGGTTGATTTTGCAATAACTGTCCCTATTTGCAGGATAATTATATAGGTTAAAAACATTATGGAAACTCCTACAAATCCCCACTCCTCTCCCACTGAAGCCATAATAAAATCTGTATGTATCTCCGGAAGATAACTGTATTTTTGAGTTCCATTTCCCAATCCCTTACCAATAAGTCCGCCATTTCCAACTGCAATCAGAGATTGTTTTATCTGGTATCCATCTCCATTGTCATAATCATCATAGATTACACCATCTACATAAGCTTTTATTCTCCTGTTTCTATAGGAACTGTCATCTCCTATAAAGTATGCATAACTTCCATAGACTATCCCTATTGCAACGATTACAGCAGTAAATTTAAATATATGTTTCAATTCTATATCTGAAAAAAATATCATGATCAATGAGATAGCTATATAGTGTAAGGCTGTTCCCAGATCCCTTTGAAAAAAAACAGATAAAACAAAAAATAATATAAATGGAAATATAGTCAATATCACATCCATATTTTTATAATTTCTCAGCTTACAGGCATGGAGTCCCTTGGCAATTAAGATAATATATGCAATTTTTAACAGCTCAGAGGGCTGCAGTCTGATAATTTTAAAATCTATCCAACGTCTGCTCCCATTAATAACCGGCACCAAGGAGTTTATCCCAAAAGCTGCTCCTATGGCAACAACTCCAAATAAAATAAACGTAAGGATAACTATTAGTTTAATCGCTTGTTTTTTTTCATACCACTTATAGTTGATGCCCAACCCCATAAATAAAGGGATTATCCCGGCTAAAAGAAATAAAAATTGTCTCTTCACAAAAAAATATTCCGTTCTATAAAATCTCATAGAGGTATAAAAACTCGCACTGGCTATATTTAAAAGGCTGAATACTGCCAAACCCAGGGTAGCTATGATCAATATCCATCCCCTCACCTTAATAAATGAGTTTATGGACCTGTCTCCTATTTTTTCTTCTATCTCAGAATTTTGTCCATATAAACTTTGATTTTTTATTTTCATAAATTTCCTCCCCAAAACACATCCTCAATAATGTATTTTACATTATACCCTAAAAAAAAGTAGAAGAAAACAAAAAAAAAGTGATATATTTAATTGCAGGCTGAAAAAATAAAAAAAATTGGAGGGTTTTAATGAAGTCGGATAATATTCGAAGAGCTAAAAAAGAGGACAGAGTTGTGGATCTTATAATGAGTGCAGCAGAGGAGATCTTTTTTCCTATGGATCCGTCATTTGTAGACGATAAGGCAAGGGATGTATGTCAATTTTTATTTCGAAGTAAACACAATAAATTAAGTTTTGAAAATTGTTTTGTCTATGAAAAGAACAACATTATTATGGGGATGGTAATTATATATGACCAGAATTTGGAGATAAGCTTAGGAGAAAATCAAAAATCTATATTGTTAAAAAAATACGGTGTTGACGCAGTTCTTCCAATTGAAGGGGTTGAGGACTCCTGCTATATAGACAGCATTGCTGTAGGTGACAGATATCAAGGACAGGGCATAGGAAAATCCCTCCTGCAGTTTGTGATCGATGAATTTGATCATTGCAGCTTAATTGTGGATGTAGAAAAAAAATCGGCAAGGTCATTATATGAAAAAATGGGATTTAAGATTTTAAACAGCATCGATCTATTTGGAAATCGTTATTATCAGATGAGAACAGAAGAAAAAATATAAAGAACAAATAAAAAAACCAGCTGTTGAAAGCTGATTTGCATTTTAATTGGTGGCGGGAGCAAGATTTGAACTTACGACCTTCGGGTTATGAGCCCGACGAGCTACCAGGCTGCTCTATCCCGCGGCATGGATTTTTTTGTTTTAAATGAAAGCTGATTTGCATTTTAATTGGTGGCGGGAGCAAGATTTGAACTTACGACCTTCGGATTATGAGCCCGACGAGCTACCAGGCTGCTCTATCCCGCGACATGGATTTTTTTATTAAAAAAGTCTTTGGAGCGGGAAACCAGGTTCGAACTGGCGACATTCAGCTTGGAAGGCTGACGCTCTACCAACTGAGCTATTCCCGCACTTTCAAAGACAAAGATAGTATACATCATCCCTTAAACAATGTCAACTCTTTTTTGACTTCTTTTGAGTTATATTCCTGTTTTTTTAGTAATGGTGATGGTGAAACTAAAAAAAATCAAAACAATATGGATCTTTCAAGGTTTGTATCGCTAAATCAGAATGAACTGCAGGTAATTTTTCTTTAAAGTTAATGAGTTTAATTAATTTAATCAAAAAAAATAAAAAAGAGGATGACTTATAAGTAATTTTTCTACTTAAGTCACTCTTTTTCCTTAAAATCTATAATATTATTATGGTATTTTAAAGTTACATTATAAAGAAGTTTATAATTAATTCCAAAACTTTCATCATAGATGTTGTCATCTAAATCTATATCATCCCATTTTCCAGCTCCTTTTAATGGATCTTTTTCATCATTTTTTTTTATTTCGTAATTTGCGAAACCTTTTTAATTTAATTCTGATCTTACTATTCCTCTTCCGTAGCTTGGAGGATTCTTTTTACAGGCATTACAAATTCTACGATATGGTACTCCCATTAAATCTATCTCTGTTTTAAATTCACTCTTGCATTTGAGACATTTAACTATTTTTATTTTTTTCATAAACTCTCCTTGTATAATGAAATAGAGCTATATTAAGCACTATTTCTAGTTTATTTAATTTTTAGTATATAATTAACATAGACGCTGTGGATTAGTGTTTTCTCCTATAGCTTAGACTATTTCCTTAAGGCTCTAACCATAGTTCTATGTTTAATTGTTAATTAGTTAGATAACGCCCGACGTTTTATATGTAGCAAGGATACGTTAACATAGTTTTTATGGAACACAACGTCAAATAAATTATTCAAGGAGTGATAACTATGATTTTTGTTGGTATCGATGTTGCTAAAAATAAACACGATTGCTATATTTTTGACTCTTCTAAAGAGATGATCGAAACAAAATTTTCTTTTCTAAATTCTTTAGAAGGTTTTACAACTTTTAAAAATATTTTAAGATCATATTCAGATGATTTTTCCAATATAAAAGTAGGAATAGAATCAACT
>JAUXGP010000157.1 GCA_030621995.1 Psychrilyobacter sp. | reverse complement strand
ACCTTCAGAATTTAATATGATTTGACCTTTTTTATTAAACATCCATGCTACTGCACCGTCAGATCCCATATTTCCACCATTTTTGGCAAAATTTGATCTTACAGATGAGGCAGATCTGTTTTTGTTTTCGGTAACTACTTCTACAATAAATGCAGTCCCGCCTGGACCATACCCTTCATATCTGATCTCGATATACTCTACACCAGCCAGTTCTCCAGTACCTTTTTTTATCGCTCTCTCTATATTATCCTTCGGCATACTCTGTTTCTTCGCCTTATCCAGTGCTAATCTTAATCTGGGGTTAAAGTTTATATCTTTTCCACCCTCTTTTGCTGCTATTGTTACCTCTTTTGCTAATTTTGTAAACAATTGAGCTCTTCTTTTATCTTGAGCTCCTTTTCTATGCTTAATATTAGACCATTTACTATGCCCTGCCATCACAATTACCTCCGATTATTAGTTTCTTTTATATAACCTAATAATTTTATCATATTTAGAATAAGTTATCAAATTCACTCTATTTTTGTAAAATAAACCTTGACCCTGAAGCAGCTTTAGTGTTTATAATATATCTTGTAAGCTGAGGTTTCAGAATAAAGTAAACTCTAATTATAGATAAAAAGTCAAAGGGGGAGAAGTGTGAAAAAAGATATAACAAAATTGTTTTTAAAATACACCATTCCAGGTGTTATAGGGATGATAGTAACATCACTTTATATAGTTGTAGACGGTATATTTATCGGTAAGGCTGTGGGAAGTGATGGCTTGGCTGCTGTAAGTATGGTAGGTCCTCTTACTTCTCTCTCATTTGCACTAAATATCATGATTGCCACAGGAAGTGCTACCATAGTAGCTATAAAGATGGGGGAGAAAAAAAACCATGAGGCCAGTAAAATATTCAGTTTCTTTGTTCTCATGCTTATTTTAGGAGCCGGCGGGATAAGCCTTTTCGTTTTAGGTTTTTTGGAGCAGACTGCCGATTTCTTAGGAGCTGTCGGAGTTTTAAAACCCATGGTCATAGAATATATGAAAATAATCATGTATTTCAATATTTTCTTCATGGGAACATATTTTTTAGAGATCTTTGTCCGGACAAATGGCAGACCTACCTATTCGATGAGTGCATTGATAATAGGTGGAGTATTAAATATAATTTTAGATTATATCTGGGTTATCCGGTTGGGCTACGGTCTAAAGGGAGCTGCCCTTGCAACGGGAGTATCTCAGACCATTGCTACAACAATACTTGTCATTGATTTTTTTAGAAATGACAGTAAACTCAAGTTTGTAAGACCTGATTTTTCCCTCAAGCTTCTGTTCAGAGGAGCTGTCAATGGGTCTTCAGAGTTTGTCAGCGAGATCTCCCTGGGATTCATAATATTTATGTTTAACCTGGTTATCATGAAAGAGGTAGGAAAGATGGGGGTTTCGGCTTTTAGTATCATAAACTATGTCAACACAGTGGTTTTCGCTATCCTTTTGGGAGTTTCTCAGGGGATACAGCCAATTATAAGTTATAGTTTAGGAGCTGATGAAAAATATGTGATCAGAGGTATATTTAATTTGGCTATGAAAACAGTTTTCATCATTGGAACTATTGCTTTTGCATCTATGTTTATATTCAGCGAGGAGATCATTGGTACTTTTTCCAAGAATGAAGAGCTCCTGATATTCACCACTAAAGCTGCTAAGATCTATTGTTTTGCTTACTTTTTAAATGGCATCAATATGGTCATGTCAGCATATTTTACAGCTATTGAAAATGCTAAACTTTCTGCTTTTATCTCTGCTCTCAGAGGAATAATATTTGTTCTTATAGGTATTATAATTTTTCCTATGATTTGGGGGATAGATGGTATATGGTTCACCATGCCTGTGGCAGAGGTCTTAACAGCTTTTATTGGATATAAATTTATTGCTAAGTGCAAGATATTGAATCTAAATAATTCTATAACCATCTAAAAATTAAAAGGTGATTTCTCCACGGAAAAATCACCTCTTTTAAATTATTTACTCACCTGTTTTATATATCTATACATTGTAGCTTCAGAGGTTTTCAGCTTTTCAGCCACCTTGGCCACCGACCCCTTTATCAAAAAGACCCCTTTTGAATTTAATTTTTTAGCTATCTCTATTTTTTCCAAATGATCCATCCTATCTACAGAGATCCTGGATTCTGTGATAACTTCATTTATTATAGAATCCATAATATCTTCAATGGAGCTTTCAAAACGCTCCTCTTCCCTATCCTCTACAATATTGTTTCCGCCATAGTTGATAAAGTCTTCCATTTTTTTCTTTAAATCTACAAAATCCGAAATATCGGTATTTATCCCCAATAGTCCTATTATATTTTCCCTTTCATCCCTTATGAAGTATGTAGTAGTTTTAAGCTGTCTTCCATCCTTTGTTTTTCCATATAAAAGCAGATATTTTTTATCATTGTTTTTATTTTCTTTTATATGTTTAAAGGAAAGGTCAGCCAGTGGTCCTCCTAGCTTTCTCCCTGAAATATGTCCATTTTTAATAGCTATTATCGAATTATTTATATTTCTTACATCGTGAAGTACAACTTCATAACTCGGTCCTAAAAAATCAGCTATAAAATTAACCAGATGTATATAAGATTTTAATTTAGAATCTACCATAATTATTAGCCCCCTTAAATTTTATAACTTATTTTACCACGAATATATTCCCCGTGCAATAACAGTGCATATATGATATAATGTATAGTATTTTAGAATAATTATTTTAGTGTAATATAATAGAGGGAGAAAAATATGTTTTTACCAACTACCAGAGAAGAGATGGATAGATTAGGCTGGGATTCTTTGGACATAATCCTGGTTTCTGGTGATTCCTATGTAGACAGTTCATATAACGGAAGTGCTGTTATAGGAAAATATCTGTCGAAATATGGATTTAAGGTGGGAATCATTGCCCAGCCGGATATAGATAGTGATGAAGATATCAAAAGATTAGGAGTCCCCAACTTATATTGGGCTATCTCTGCTGGATGTGTTGATTCCATGGTGGCGAACTATACTGCTACCAGAAAAAGAAGACAAAAAGATGACTTTACTCCAGGTGGGTTAAACAACAGACGGCCCGACAGAGCTACTATTTCATATACAAATCTCATAAAGAGAAATTTTAAGCAGACTCCTAAACCAATTGTTATTGGCGGGATAGAAGCTAGTTTACGTAGGACCGTTCACTATGATTTTTGGACAAATAAACTGCGTAAATCAATATTATTTAACTCCAAAGCCGACATTCTTTCCTATGGAATGGGGGAAAAATCCATGCTGGAATTGGCTCATGCTATTTCTAATGGAGATGACTACACCGATATTCGTGGAATTTGCTATATTGCAAAGGAACCCAAGGCCGGATATTTAGAACTGCCTGGTTTTGATGAATGTAAGGCTGATAAACATAAGTTTATCGAAGCTTTTGAAAAATTTTATGTAAACAATGATCATATTACAGCTGTAGGATTATCACAAAAACAAGATACCAGATATCTCATACAAAATCCGCCGTCTATAATCCCGACAACTGAGGAGATGGATGAGATCTATGGATTGGAATATGAGAGAGCACTCCACCCATACTATAAAAAAATGGGAGATGTAAAAGCTCTGGACACTATTAAACATTCAGTTACTACCCATAGAGGTTGTTATGGTGAATGTAATTTTTGTGCCATTGCAGTTCATCAAGGGAGGACTATCACCGAAAGAAGTATAGACTCCATCGTAAAAGAAGTAGAAGATATCTCGACAATGAAATCATTCAAGGGATATATCTCTGACCTCGGCGGTCCCACAGCTAATATGTACGGGATTGAGTGTCTGAAAAAGCAAAAATTAGGAGCCTGTAAGGACATCAGATGTATGTATCCTAAGACTTGCAAGGTCTTAAATGTAAATCATAACAAGCAATTAGAGTTATTACAGAAAGTAAAAAAAGTAGAGGGAGTCAAAAAAGTATTTATAGCCTCTGGAATAAGGTATGATCTTATTATGGACGACAATAAATGCGGAACCTTATACCTGGAAAACTTAGTCAAAGACCATGTATCTGGTCAGTTAAAGATAGCTCCTGAACATACTGAAGATGAGATTTTAGGTCTTATGGGAAAACAGGGGAAGGATGTTTTAAAAAAATTTAAGGATGCATTTTATAAGATAAATGACAGACTGGGTAAGAAACAGTTTTTAACTTATTATCTAATCGCTGCTCACCCGGGGTGTAATGATAGACATATGAAAGACCTCAAGAGGTTTGCCAGTCATGAACTAAAGGTTAATCCCGAACAGGTTCAAATCTTTACTCCTACACCATCGACATATTCTACCCTTATGTATTATACTGAGATAGATCCATTTACAGGAAAATCTATGAAGGTAGAAAAAGATACAGCCAGAAAGTATAAACAAAAAGATATCTTAATAGATAAAGATGCCAAAAATGGGTATATGGGAAATTCTTATAATAAAAAATCTAAAGACAATACAGCCCATAGTAATGAAAATAATAATAATAAAACCAATAAACCCAAGAATAATAAGTTCAAGGGTACAAATAAATTTAAGAAGAAATAAACCCTCTCCTTCTTATGTTTCCCTCTTACATTTAAAATTAAGTTTAATTACATTTAATTTTAATATTCGTGAATCGGGCGAAACAAGGCAGGT
>JAUXGP010000046.1 GCA_030621995.1 Psychrilyobacter sp. | reverse complement strand
TTAATAATCTTTCTCTGGAGATATTAAAACACTCTTATATTCATCAAAATTTTGCAGTAATACCTCTATCCCGTTCACTACACAATTTAATGGATTTTCAGAGGGTGTAACCTCTAGCTGGATACTCTCTGCTATTTTTTGATCTAAACCTCTAACTCCAGCTCCTCCACCAGTTAATATTACTCCCTTCCTTTTAATATCAGCTGATAGTTCGGGCGGTGTTTTTTCTAAGACTAATTTTATCTCTTCAATTATCTTTTTTATTAGAGGCATTATCGCCTCCTGTATCTCCAACGAAGATATAATCACGTTTTTAGGTAACCCATTCAAGATATTTCTTCCGCTTATTTCATAGGTCACCTCTTCATCTCCTGCTAATGCAGTAGCTATATTTATCTTGATATCTTCTGCTGTTTTTTCACCTATAAGCAGATCATGTCTCTGCCTTACATATTCCCCTATAGCCACATCAAATTTATCTCCTGCTACCTTCAGTGAAGATGTTCTTACTATCCCGCCCAATGAAATGACTGCTATCTCAGTGGTCCCTCCACCTATGTCAACTATTAAATTCCCTTCAGGGTCAAAAATATTTACTCCTACTCCAATGGCTGCTGCCATGGGTTCCTCTATTAAATAAGCTTCCCTGGCTCCAGCTTCTAAGGTTACATCTATTACGGCTCTTCTCTCTACTTGAGAAACACCTGCAGGAACACATATTACCACCCTCGGGCTGCTCAAAAAAGTCCTTTTATGAACTCTTTTATAAAATTCACGAAGCATCTTCTCTGTTATTTCATAGTCTGCTATCACACCATTTTTTAATGGTCTTATAGCTTCACAGCTATCCGGGGTTCTCCCTATCATTTTTTTAGCTCTTTCCCCTACAGCAATTATATCTTTTGTTCTTGTATTTATCGACACTACGGATGGTTCGTTTAATATTACACCTTTATTTTTTACACATACCAATGTATTTGCTGTCCCTAAATCTATCCCCAGGTCTTCTGAAAAAATCCCGAATATATTTTTAGTCATTTTTAATATTTTTAACATTTGATCCTCCTACAACTCTATTATATTCTGTATTTTTATTCCATGTTTTTTCAGGTCTTCTACAAATTTTGAGATTGGAAATCCCATAACATTATAAAATTCCCCCTCTATCCTGTCAATCAATATTCCTGCCCCTACACCTTGTATTCCATAGGATCCTGCTTTATCCATCGGTTCTCCTGTTTCTATATACCAATTTATCTCCGATTCCGATAATTCTTTAAATTTTACAACGGTTTTATCATAACCAGAAATAAATATTTCTCTATTTTTATTTATCAGGGAATAAGCTGTTATCACTTCATGAGTTCTTCCGGAAAGGCTGGTAAGTGTTGCAAACGCCTCCTCGAAATTCTTTGGTTTCCCTAAGATCTTGCCATCTAAAATTACTACTGTGTCTGCTGACAATACAAATTCATCGGGATAACCCTTGGCCACTTCCGCCCCTTTTTTTACAGCTATATCTATTATTTGTTCAATCAAACCTTCCTTGTCACTTATTTCTTCTATTTCAGCGGCAACTACCTCTATTTTTTTAACTCCAAAGTTACTCAAAATTTCAAATCTTCTAGGAGATTTAGAAGCTAATATCATCTTTACACCTCTTCTGTTTTAAATTTAAAATGTAACTGCCCTTCAGTCACTTCTTCTATTCCCTCTACCTCGTCTTCTTTATTTAGTTTTTCTGCTTTTAATCTTTTTTCATCTATTAGGTCTATACCGCTGATGTTCAGCTGTTTCCCCATGGATATTTTTTTATCTTTTACCATCTTATTTTTTAGCTCTAAAATTCTTTCTTTCCTTAGTTTTTCCCTCGTTTCTTCAATTGCAGCTTGTTTTTCCCTCTCTATTCTTTCACACTTTTCCTTTTCCAAAATTTGTTTTTTTATTTTTTTTTCTGCTTTTATCAATTTTCTTATTTTTTTTCGTTTTTCACGATTCTCCTTCAGATAATATTTAAGTATTCCCCTGACCATATTTCCTATTATCTTTCCAAAAAGTATGAATGAGGAGAAAAATAGTATTGTCCCCGTAACTGCAATATTAATATTAACAGGCACTAAAAAATAAAATTTATAGAGAATCATCGTAATTAACATTCCTAAGTTTTTACGGACATAGAGATAGATAAATATTTTTTTTTCCAGATTATCTTTTTCTAGATTATCCACGTAAAATAATAACTGAAGATTACTCAAACATATCAACAAAATAAAGAAAAAATTAAGCCTCATTAAAAAGACTGTTTTTCTATCTAAATCTGATATGAAAGCAGAAAAAACATTTAACATTAAGTATGGAATCAAGATGCTTCTAAATCCTCCCAATACCTCTCCTAAACTCTCATAGGTCTCACTTAAATATAAACTTTTTCCATCCGCAACGTATATATATATCAAGAATATTATTAAAATAATTTTTAATAATATAAAAAATTTCCTTTTCTTATTCAAATCGACCATCCTATCTATCCAAAAATCGAACTTTTATTGTAATTTTATCATATGAGGTAGCAAAATACAAGTTCAGAACATGCAAATATCCAGTAAATACGCCAATAATATATATAATTCTCCAGCTCAATTTTATTTGGAGTTTAATAAGTTGAAAATCCACTTATATTTTGAATTTCATATAAAATTTTATTGCTTAGGTACCCGTCTTCTAAATTTTCTTTACTTATAGTATAGGTATTTTCATCATTGTTCCATAACATATCAAAATACTGCTCTATCTCCACGGCCAATTTAGAGTCCAAAGGAGCCTTCACTCTTATATTGGTATCCAGAGTATAGTCCCTTATATTTCTCTTAGTTAAATTAGCCGATCCTCCGTTTATCACCATCTCCTCAGAGGTTTCTATGATCACTAACTTAGTATGATATTGTTCTCCTGAGGATCTGTACCACTTTACTTCTATCCCGCCTTTGGTTTTATCTATTAATTTTTTAGCTGTCACCTTATTTGGTATTCCTCTTTTCTTCATCCCGAATGCCTCATTATTTTCATCTAATATCAACCTTACTCTGACACCTCTTTCAGCTGCAGCAACCAGTTTTTTCACAATCACTTTATCTCCCAGGTAAAACATTCCTATATAGATTTTGTCTCCACTTTGGCTGCTATCTATATCCCTGTCCAGGGTTTCCCCTATCTTCCCCTCGGTAAGCAGCTGTATCTGATATTCCCCTTCATTTTGGAATTCAACTACAGGCAGTTCCATTTTAATTCCTGATAATTCTCCTACAGCTTTTTCTGAATCTACCACTGAATTTATTATCCCTCCATCAAATTTAAAGCCTATATTGGAGTGATATCCACTGGCACTATGGGGATTAGCCGAAGTTATCAAGGCTTCTTTTTCTGTGACCAATACCTTTCTATGATTCCCCTTTAAATTTATTAATTTCAGGTAAGATCTTATGGTTACTTTAGGAGCTTCCGGACTGAATGGATTTGGCAGCCACCCGTATCCTCCTGTTCCAAACCAACTGAAAAAATACTTCCAAAATGTAGAATAAAGTTTATTTGCTCCATTAGTTTCTGTAAGGTCGGTTAGAATAACTGTAATGCCATTTTCTTCTAACTTCTCCAGCTCATCTGTATTATAAACACCATAAAAAGTATTTATTTCATCGGTTATAAAATATATCTGAATATCACTATCTTCCCTCTTTTTTTTTATCAAAGCTTTTTTAATCCCTGAAGATACTTTGGGAAAATTAAATTCGCTGGCATTGTATAGATTATTAAACAAAAATACATCCATAACTATAAATTCTTCAGCATCCTCTATTATCTTTTCCATCTGATTAAAAATTCTATGCTCTGTATAGATGGTGTCATCTTTTTTGTAGGTTAGGTCATAATAAAACTCCACATTATCCGTCCGATATACCGGACTCTCCATAGATATATTTGCCGGAAGGCTGCTGCACCCACAGAGGATTAAAAAAAACATAATTATAATTGCTTTCATCTCTCTGACCTCCTTTCTAACCATACCAAAAGATCATCATAGACCTCCCGTCTATTTACTTCATTCAGCATCTCGTGGCGTCCTTTTGTGTATAGTTTCAATGTGATGTCCCTATACCCGATTTTTTTATAAAATTCATATAATTTTTTCGTACCAGATCCATAGGCTCCCACAGGGTCATCTGAACCAGAAAATATATATACGGGAGTTTTTATATAGTTTTTCCTGTTCCCTGTTTTTAATGATTCTCCTATGAGATAAAATAATCCCTGAAAATAACTTGTATAGGGGATAAATCCGCAGAGGGGATCACTCTCATACTCCTCCACACTCCCTTTATCTCTAGACAGCCATCTAAAATTTTGACTGCCTTCAAATTTTAAATTGTTCCTGCCAAATAACAGTTTATTTAATATAGGGTCTCTTTTATTTCTAAACAGCTGCAGCAGTCTGGATAAAAAATATCCAAATTTTATTGAAACCTTAGATGGTCTTGCAGATCCTGACAGGATAATCCCGGCACTCCTTATCCCTCTTTCGAGTAAAATTTGAGCCATAAAAGATCCCATACTATGCCCTAATATAAACAGAGGTTTATCATCTCTAATTTTTTCAATGGAATCCATGATTTCCTCCAAAGAACTTTTAAACTCATCTTTTATAAGTCCCAGTTCATCCAATTTTTTTATATTATTTCCATGTCCCATATGATCTATCATGGCCACTCTGTATCCATTATTATTTAAATAATCAGCCACTCCTTCATATCTCTTTGAATATTCTCCCATACCATGAATTATAAATACTGTCCCCTTTATATACACAGCTGCAGGAGGCTCCCATAATCTAATTTGTTTTCCCATTTCCAATCCCTCCCACCTTCTGTCATTAACTTAATTATATTGTAATTTTCAGGTTTTTCCAATAGATAGTTAAATAAATAAAAAAAATGATACCTATTTCTAGATCTCATTTTTGTTTAATTTTGCCTACATATGCTTTATCAATGACAATGCTTCTTCCCTGGTTGCAAGGTTAGTTTTAAATATTCCCCTCACCCCGGATGTGATTGTCTTTGATCCTGGTTTTTGTATTCCCCTCATAGTCATACACATATGCTCTGCTTCTATTACAACCAGCACTCCCTTTGCACTGAGTTTACCCATCAATGCTTCTACTATCTCACTGTTCAGCCTCTCTTGCAGTTGTGGTTTTTTAGATGCTACATCCACTACTCTAGCTAATTTACTCAGTCCTGTTACTTTTCCATCTTCCGGGATATAGGCTATATGCACCTTTCCATAAAACGGCAACAGATGATGTTCACACAATGAATAAAATTGAATATCCTTTACTAACACCATTTCATTGTGATCTACATGAAAAAATACAGATATTTCCTCTGCCGGATCCTTATGGAGTCCGCCGCAAATTTCACCAAACATCCTGGCCACTCTATCTGGAGTCTCGATCAATCCCTCTCTATTTATATCTTCTCCCATACCTTCTAGGATTAATTTTACCCCGTCCATTATCTTATTTTTATCCATAAAAAATCTGCCTCCTTACTTTCTAACTATTCTTTTACAATACTCATAAGGTATCCATAAATATCCCTAATATAGTTTTTTTTATATTTTATCATATTTTCGATTTAAAATCACCCAAAATAACTCCTGGGTAAATTATAAGTTTCTCAAAAAAATTAAAATACCTGACATATCAAAAAGTTTTTAGAGGAGAAAAAAACACTTCATATTTCCCCTTATATTATGAACACCTTTCTTGTAATAGCTAGATAAATAGTATATAATATGTCGTTAGATACTGTTATGAGGAGGAAAAAATGAAGGAAAATTTAATCCCTAAAAAAATTGTAGAAGAATTAAATAAATATATAATTTCTCAAGAAGATGCAAAAAAAAATGTAGCTATCTCACTCAGAAATAGATATAGAAGGAAACAGATCACAGATGTGAAGTTGAAAAATGAAATTACTCCTAAAAACATAATCTTAATAGGACCTACAGGTGTTGGTAAAACTGAGATTGCCAGAAGGCTGGCAACTATTACAGATTCCCCATTTATCAAAGTGGAAGCTACTAAATATACTGAGGTAGGATATGTAGGTAAAGATGTGGAATCTATGATCAAGGATCTTGTTTCCATCACCTTTAATAAATTAAAGGTTAAAAAAATAGAATCATTGAGGGAAAAATATAAGGAAGCCACCTTCCTTAAAGTAGCTAAACTTATAAAACCCTATGGAACGATCAATCCTGATGAAAAAAATACCTTGTTAGATGAGGTTAAATCCGGAAAATATGACGGTCAGGAAATTGAAGTTGAAAAACATCAAAATTCCGATACTCCAATAGTTGAAGTTTTTGCCACCGGGAATGAACCCGATGAAGACGGTGTAAAGGGTATTATCGATAATATTATGAATTCTTTTCCAGGCGGAAAGAAAAAAATAGTTAAGATGAGTGTCAAAAATGCCATTGAATATCTTTTACGAACTGAAATCGAAGAAAATATAGATCTGGAAGAATTAAAACCCTTAGCTGTAGAAAAAGTCGAGGAAGACGGGATAATCTTTATAGACGAGATCGATAAG
The DNA here is from genome assembly GCA_030621995.1 of Psychrilyobacter sp. GTDB lineage: Bacteria > Fusobacteriota > Fusobacteriia > Fusobacteriales > Fusobacteriaceae > Psychrilyobacter. Next base: position 2,780 of record JAUXGP010000046.1, on the reverse strand, counting down.
ATTGCCGAAAGGGAAGGCAGCAACAGCGAGGTCTCACGTCAAGGTGTCCAAAGGGACATCCTGCCAATAATCGAAGGTACCACTGTTATGACAAAATACGGTTCTGTTCGAACTGAACATATTTTATTTATTGCAGCCGGAGCTTTTACCCAGGCAAGTCCCAGTGATTTAATGCCTGAGTTACAGGGAAGATTCCCTATAAAAGTAAGGTTAAATACTCTGAGCAAGGATGATTTTGTAAAAATTTTGACCGATATAGATTTTAACTTATTGACTCAATATAAAGAATTATTAAAGACCGACAAGGTCAGCCTTAGCTTTACCAAGGGTGCTATCGATGAAATAGCAGAGGTAGCTATCGAACTCAATGAAGAAATAGAAAACATAGGTGCCAGGAGATTAGCTGGCGTTATTGAAAAGATCTTAAACGATATAATGTTTGAAGCTCCATATAAAAAACATACCACTATAAAGATCGGAAAGAAAGATATTGTTAAAATATTTAGTTATGATCTTGTAGAGGAAAACTTGGATAATTATATTCTGTAGAAAAACAGCAATTAAGGTCAAAAGATAAAAACTGAACCGTAAATCACGCAAATAGACGCGAATAAAGTTTTAGTCGCAGATTGACACAGATTAAAAAGGATTATTTTAAATATTTAGACGCATAACTGAAACTTAGAGTTATGAATATAACTCTGTAGTTGAACTTAGTCAGTTCTCAGTCAGCGTCAAAAGAATTTTTATTCGTGATAATTAGTGATATTAGCGGTTTCAAAATATATAGTGTAAATTAGTGGCAAAAAAAGTAAAAAGTAAAAGTGAGGAAAATATGTATTTAAAATGTGTAGAAATAGATGGATTTAAATCCTTTGCAGATAAGATAAAACTTGATTTTGATATGGGAATAACATCCATCGTAGGACCCAATGGAAGTGGAAAATCTAATATACTAGATGCCATTCTGTGGGTATTAGGAGAACAATCCTATAAAAATATAAGAGCTAAGGAGAGTAGCGACGTAATATTTTCCGGAGGGAAAAATAAAAGACCTAGAAATACTGCTACCGTATCACTCTATATAGATAATGGTGACAAAACTTTAGAGATAGATGATGAAGTAGTCAAGGTCACAAGAAAGATCAATAAAAAAAGTGAAAATGAATACTATATAAACGACCATAGGTGCCGATTAAAAGATATCAATGAATTATTTTTAGATACAGGTGTAGGAAAGAGTGCCTATTCTGTAATTGGACAGGGAAAGGTCGAGAAGATAATCAGTGCCTCCAATAAAGAGATCAAAAGCATTATTGAGGAAGCTGCCGGGATAAAAAAAATTAAACTTCGTAAAGATGAAGCCATAAAAAAACTTTCTAAAGTAGAATTAGAAACCGATAAAATAAACCTTATTGTCAACGAATTGGAGGAGAATAAGAATAAAATTGGAAAACAAGCTGAAAAAGCTATTAAATATAAAAAATTAGATGAGGAAGTAAATATCTTAAAAAAATCCATCTGCCTGAAAGAATACCAGATCAATCAAAAAATTGCAGATGATCTTTCTAAACAAAAACTTAATTCTAATTTTATCTTAAAGGATCTTGAAAAAAGTTTTACAGAAAAAGAAGCTGCCCTGGAGGAGGTCAATAATAAAAGAAACCTCCTCAGTGATGAGATCAATACATTGACTGATAAAAATATCGATTTAAAGAAAGATGTGGATAAATTAGTCAACGATAAGGTATTATATGGTGAGAGGGTTAAGGGATTCAACCGTGAGATCTCCGGTAAAAAAGAAAATTTAGAAAAATTAGAGGGTAAGTTAAAGGATCAAATCAATGAACTGGATAGATTGAACTCTAAAAAAGATGTTGTTTTGGAGCAATTGAAAGATCTAGAGGGGAATAACTTAAAATATGAAAAACAAATAGAGGAATTTGAGATTCTCCAAAGGGATCTGGAAATAGAGATTGGGGTACAAAAAGAACACGTTATGGATTCTGAAGTAGGCAGATTAAAATTAATTGCTGAAATAGAAAACTCTGAAAAAAGAACCAAAAGCAGTACTAATAAGATCCGCGGATTAGATGAAGAAACTCTGGAATACAGTAAAAAAATTGAAAAATTAACCGCTGAATTAAACCTGCTGGAAAGTAAACAAAAAAATATTCAAATAGAAATAAAAAAAATAGATGATACCATAGAAGATGCTGAAAAACAAATAGATCTCCTCAGTCAGAAGATGAATATAATCTACGATGAAAGAAAAGAGGCTGCTTATAACCTCAGCAGACAGGGTGCAAAGTTAGAAAATTTAAAAAAATTAGAAGCTAACAATGAAGGATTTTTTAAAGGAGTAAAAGCTGTTTTAAATGCCAATATTGATGGGGTCGATGGAGCTTTTATCAGTCTTATCGATATTCCGGAACACCTTGAAACTGCTATAGAGTCAGCTGTCAGCGGATCACTCCAGGATATTGTTGTAAAAGACAGCGGAGTAGCTAAAAAATGTATCTCCTACCTGAAGCAGTCAAAGGCCGGCAGAGCTTCATTTTTAGCTTTTGACAGTATAAAAATAAACAACTCTAAAAAGACGATCTCACAAGATGGTGTCTTGGGATACGCCAGCGACCTGGTAGACTATGATTCCATCTACAATAAACCTGTAGAATTTGTACTGGGAAATCTCCTGGTGGTTAAGTCTACAGATGCAGCCCTGAAAATATCCAAAGAGAACCTCCAACGGGGGAATATCGTTACCCTGAGTGGGGAAC
>JAUXGP010000015.1 GCA_030621995.1 Psychrilyobacter sp. | reverse complement strand
GTTTCAATATGAGCACATACATCCATCCCGGCTGCGCCGTCTGTCATATATTTAGGAAGGGTTACCCCTTCCTCTGTTATTATCTTGACTTCTACTTTTTTCATATTTAAAATTCTCCTTTTTTTATTCCACATCCCCCAAGATAGTGTATGAATAATATTCCTCTGAGAAAACCTTATTCGCCACCTCTTTTATATCCTCGCAGCTTATTTTCTCAATCTCTTCTATAGTTTCCTCTACCGTTTTTATCCTTCCATAGGTCAGGTACGAGTTCGCCAATCTGCTCATCCTAGCCCTGCTGTTTTCCAGACCAAAGGTCAATGAACTTAAAAATTGATTCTTAGATCTCTCCAGCTCTTTTTCAGTCACACTGTTTTTCTTTATTTCCTCAAATTCCTCCAGAACTATCTTGATTACTTCATTATAATCTTTGGGTGTTGTCCCGGCATAGATGGTAAATAACCCACCCTCTCTAAAGTTTGACATATAACTATAGATTGAATAAGCCAATCCACGGTCTTCCCTTATCTTTTGAAATAATCTGGAACTCATATTCCCGGCCAATATATTGGAGATTATAGAATATTTATATCTGTCTTCATCTAAGTAGGAGATCCCTTTGGTATTTATACACAAGTGGACCTGGCTCATCTCTTTTTTAGAAACCTGTTTTCCGGAGTTTATTCTCATGGAAAAATCTTTAGGTGCAGGAGTTTCTTTTTTCTCTATGGTACCCATGGTATCCTCTAACATCTCCATAACTTTATCTATATCCATATTTCCGGCTAAAGATATAACTATATTTTCCGGTGTATATCTCCTGTTGAAATAATCCACCAAAATATCCCTGCTTATTCCATTTACGCTCTCAATACTTCCTAAAACTATATTAGATTGGTTTCCAGAGATAGCAAATGTAGAATTTATATCATGTACTTTTTCCTCTGGGATATCCTCATACATATTTATCTCTTCAATTACAACCTTCTTTTCTTTTTCCAGATTTTCCTCTGAAAAAGTAGAGTTTAAAAACATATCCGATAAGATATCTATCCCGACTTCCAGCCTAGAAGAGAGCAGCTGTATATAATAAGCTGTGGTTTCCTTCCCGGTATATGCATTTATATTTCCGCCGACATCATCGATCTCTTCGGATAGTTCCTTGGCCGATCTTTTTTTTGTCCCCTTGAACATCATATGTTCTAAAAGGTGAGATACACCGTATTCACCTTCTTTTTCATCTTTTGATCCGGTTCCTACAAAGATCCCTATGGTTACCGATTGTATTCCATCTATCTTATCAAAAAAAACAGGAATTCCGTTTTTTAATTTTTTTTCTATTATCATAAATTAATTCTCCTTTTTTTACCCTCTCTCGCCTATCGGCACTCTCTCCAAACTTAAAAAGGAAGAGGGTTAATACTCTGCTTTATTCATAGCTATCAACCCTATCCCTATGAAGATAAGGTTAGGCAACCATGCTCCTATAAGGGGAGACAAGATTCCTCCCATAGCTACCGCTTCGAAACTAGCCTGAACAATATAATATCCATAACCAAAAGCAATACTAAGGGCTATATTCATGGCTGACGAACCTCTTACATATCTGCTTCCAAGAGACAGACCTAAGATTCCTATAACTACACAGGCAAATGGGTAGGCTATTCTCTTATGGAATTCCACTTCAAATTTTTTGGATTCTCCTCCAGTTTTACGGAGAAGTACCGCTACCTTTCTCAATTCTGTTAAACTTAATTCTTCTTTTCTGTATTTAGGAGTCAAAAATAATTTTGGAGCATCTTTTAATTCTGAGTTTCTATAGATCCTATGATAGACTACCTTTTTTTCATCTATCTTATTTTCATTGGCTCCATCTAATTCCCATTTCCCGTCAGTAGTATATCTTGCTGACTTAGCCGTGATTATAGATTTTATGGCATCAAAATTTTTATTCAAGATTACAATTTCTACCCCTCTGGCCATATTTGTCTCTCTATTTATATAGTCAAAATGATAGATATAATCTCCATTTCCCCTAAGATATACATCATTTTTTTCTACAGGGATCTGATCATCACCTATTTGATTTTTTCTTTTTAACTCTCTGGCTGTCTTGAGCCCCTTAGGCTGGAGAGAATTACTGATATAAAAAATTCCTCCTGCCATGATAAATGTAGCAATTATAGGCAGGAGAACTATCCTCCTGAAACTGATTCCAGAGGTTTTTAAGGCTATGATTTCTAAACTGCTGGCCATCTTATTTATTGTTATCAATCCCCCTAATAGTGCTGCCAGAGGGGATACCTGTACCAAGATCCCGGGAATCAACGCTGCCATATACTTGGCACCTTCAACAGTTGTCAACCTCCCGGAAGTAACATATCTTATCACTTTAAAAATTTGAGATAGAACAAAAATCCCTATAAAAGCAAAGAGGGATAATAGAACGGACTTTATAAATTTAACTATTATATATCTATCTATTTTTTTCATCTATCCCCTCCTTGCCTTTTTAATATACATAATTCCTGTGAGTCCTGCCAGAAGCAGGTTAGGAGACCATATAGCTATTACCGGGTTAACAATTCCTTTACTAGATAACACTACTCCTACATTGAACAGGGTTATATATACAAATATCACTGCCATACTCAGTCCATAGCTGACACTTTTCCCGCTTCTATGGTGCCCCAAAGAAAATAATACCCCCAGGATTCCTAAAAATACAGCTGAAAAAGGAGAAGCTAATTTTTTCTGCAGCTCCACTTTATAGGGTAAGATCTCCGCCACAGTTCCATTGTTTGTCTTTAATTTATTTATATTCTTTAAGAGTATCATCACAGACATAGTGTCTATCTCCTTTATCTCTACATCAAAATCAGAGAGAAATGAAGTCAATGGATGAACCTGACTCTTAAAACTTCCCCTTAATTTTTCCTTTCCATTCTCGTCTAATTGATAAAAAGTAGCATCTTCCAGGGTCATGGCACCATCTTTCCAAGTAGTTCTGTCAGCCAGCATTACATTGGGATAAGTATCCTTCTCGCTTTTTTGGAAGATAACCACATCCTTTGCTTGATTCGTTTTGGGATCCAGCGTATCTATATAGATACTGTATTCTCCTACATTTTCCAAAAATGTCTTCTCAGTCAATTGAAATGATGGTGTTTCAGTAGCAATTTTTACTCCCAATGCCTCAGCTCTTACAAAAGATTCAGGTATTATTTTTTCCTGCAAAAAAATAGTAAGAACAAATATTCCTACTGACATAAAAAATGGTACTTTTAATATCTTATTCAGACTCATCCCCATAGATACCATGGCTACACTTTCACTGGTTGAAGTCAGTTTATTATAGGTTATCATCACTCCCAGAAAAAATCCCATGGGTATAGTCTGGGACAATATTGGAGGTATATAGTAGGTAAGCAGATGGAGCATATCCAATGCCGGCACCTTTTTAACCAGTATACTCTCCATCATATTTACCATCAATTCTATTAAAAATATAAAGGTGAATAAGCTTATTCCAAACAAAACAGGCATCTTTAATTGATTAAACAAATATTTATCTATTATTTTCATAAAATACCCCTTATTTTGACATATATTCTTTTATCCGTTTTTCTACGTTTTTTCTAAATTCAAGTTCCTCTAATTTTTCTTTTACAGCTTCAGGGTAGTACTCCTCTAACTTTGTGACATTCTTTAGAAAAAATTTATTTACCCTGCTGTCTTTTGAATATCCTTCCATCTCTGAAACCATACTGGATAGCAAGTTAAAAATTATCAGGAGTACGAAAATTATAAAGCCTCCCTTTAATCCTCCTAAAACTCCTCCCAAGATACTGTCTGTCAATCCCATAAACATCTTAGGCAAATTTGTTCTTAAGACAGATAAGATGATAGAAGTTGCTATATAGAGTCCCACTAAAAGAGCTAAATAAGTTAAAAAATATAAAACATTTTCATTTATTTTAATACTGCCTTTAACATATTCATAGGCATAGGGTGTCCACCTTTTAGCCAAAACTACATTTAATATTAAGATGAAAAATGATAAAACCTCGAAGAAAAAACCCTTTTTAAAACCTATTAATACTGCCAAAACTAATATAATTCCAGTTATAATATCTATATACATTAACTCCCCCTATCTTTCAATTACTCTTACCCAAAGAGCTTTTAAATATAGTGTTTCCGGTATATGTAAAACCCATGGATGATCTGTGGGCTGATAATTTATTCCTATTACCTCTAAACATAGACCATTTTTAGAAGCTGCCATCCTGGTTACTTCCATTATATCCTCTAAGCTCATATGATAAGCACAGGTTATAACACCTAATATCCCGCCTGTTTCCAGCATCTTAAAACTATCTACACATAGTTTATAGAAAAAATCTCTTCCCCTCTTTACATCTATCTTTTTCTTAATAAGTGAAGGAGGATCCAGGGTTATCACATCATATTTTTCATTCCTGTCCGACAGAGTCTTCAAGATAGAGAAGGCATCGCCCTCTACCACTTCAAATTTATTTTCAAAGCCATTTAATTCATAGTTTTCCAAACACAGTTCCAGAGCATGGGGATTTTTATCCACAGCTACAACTTTTTGACATCCTTCGGCAAGTGCTGCCACAGAGAATCCTCCGCTAGATGAGAATACATCTAAAAATCTAGTATTTGAGTTTAAAAATGGTCTTATGAATTTTCTAGAATCTCTCTGATCCAGGAAAAAACCTGTTTTTTGACCATCAATTATATCCACTGTATATTTTAAGCCGTTGTCTTCCATAGTTATTCTATCCGGTATATTCCCATATATTATTCCTGTTTTCTGCTCTACTCCCTCATGGGTTCTATTTTCTACATCACTTCTCTCATAGATTCCCTTTGGTTTCGTTACTTTTTTCAGTGCATTTATAATCTCCTGACGAAATGCCTCTACACCTGAATTTCTAAATTGTACCGACAGATATTTATCAAATTTATCCACAATCAGCCCCGGTATCCCATCAGCTTCTGAGAAAAATACTCTGACACAGTTGGTCTCTTCATTTAGGTGTTTTCTTTTATCGTATGCAACTTTTATCTTATTTAATATAAATTTCTTATCTATAGTTTCTTCCACAGTAGTCAATACTCTTACCAGTGCATTGGTATTCTCTACAACATATCCACGACCAATAAATGTAAGGTCTTCACTGCATAAGTCTACTATATCTCCAGTTTTAATTGTTCCCATTACCTGCTTTATTTCATCTTTAAATACATTTGGATAAAAATTTTGAATCTTCTTTTCTTTTCCTTTTTTCAACATAACTCTTGCCATTTTATATCTCCTCAAAACCTTTTTTAATTTTTTCTATACTCTTAATTATAACACAAACTGTTATTTTAATTCTTATAAAATTTTGACCAGATATAAACTTTGATCTTAAGTCTTTCCTCTATATAAAAAGGCTGATTCAATTTTAAATTGAATCAGCCTACCTTTTTTAGTTATGTCCTATATCCTCTAATTTTTCATCTTTATCCAATAAATAAATAACCGGGCTGGCTAAGAATATCGATGAATATGTTCCTATTAATACACCTATTAACAGAGTTGTAATAAACACCTTTAAGCTGGCTCCCCCGAATATTAAGATAGCCAGGATAGCTAAGAATGTAGTGAATGAAGTATTGATCGATCTGGTTAAAGTCTGATTAACACTTATATCTATAGCTTCTCCCAATGAACTTACCTTCTTCTTTCTCAATACTTCTCTAATCCTGTCAAAGACTACTATAGTATCGTTTATAGAATATCCTAAGATCGTTAAAACTGCTGCTATAAACGGTGTATTTACCTCATACCCCAATAGTGCAATTCCTCCTACAGCTATTATAACGTCATGGAAAAGAGCTATTACTGCTGCTAATGCAAATTTAAATTCAAATCTAATGGTAATATACCCGACTATTAAGATCAATCCAACAAACAGTGCTGTAATTGCTGTAGTCTTTAACTCCTGTCCTACAGAAGCTCCTACCTTGTCAGATCTAAGCAGGTCAAATTTTCCACCCTTTTCCTCCAAGTCCTTCATAAAGTTGCTTTTTACGTCTTCACTCATCTCAGGTGTTCTTATGATAACTACATTCCCGTCAGAGACTTGTACCTTTCTTCTGTTGTTATCAACCTGCGGGATCTCCACAGCAATCTCATTCAAAATCGGATTCAATTCCTTCAGTCCCATAGACTTTTCAAATCTAACCTGAATTAAGTTTCCGCCTGTAAAATCCAGCCCATAGTTTATCCCTTTAGTCATCAATGAAACTAAAGCTAATACCACTAATATAGTTGAGAATGTAAAGAATTTTTTTCTATTTTCAATTATTTTTATTTTCACTATTATTTCCCCCTAACACCAAATAAGATTGGCTTATCTATTTTAAATAACATTGTAAATCCTCTAAGTAATACCTTAGTTATGGTGATTGCCGTAAACATCGATGCAAGTACACCAATAGTTAATGTTACTGCAAACCCTTTTACCGGTCCTGTTCCTAAGGTAAATAAGATAGTTGTTATTATAAGGGTTGTAATATTTGAATCCATTATTGTACTGAATGCCTTCTTGAATCCTGCCTCTATAGAAGCCATAACTGTATTTCCAAATCTTAACTCTTCCTTTATCCTTTCAAAGATAATTACATTGGCATCTACTGCCATCCCCACCGAAAGGATGATTCCTGCTATCCCCGGTAATGTAAGGGTTGCATCAAAGAAATTAAGGGTTGCAAAGGTAATCAGACCAAAACAAATTAAAGCTAAGTTCGCTACTATTCCTGGTAATCTGTAGAAAACTATCATAAATGTAGCGATAAGTCCTATAGCTATCATTCCAGCTGTTTTTGATTCAGCTATAGATTCATCTCCCAATGTAGCTCCTACCGATCTAGTTTCCAAAATCTCTGCCTTTACCGGTAAAGCTCCTGCGTTTAACAGTGATGCAGTATTTTTAGCTTCCTCTACTGTATAGTTACCTGTGATTACTCCACTTCCTCCAGCTATCTCACTGTTGATCCTAGGAGCAGTCTGTACCTCTCCGTCCATGGTAATTGCCAGTTGTTTACCAATATTATTTCTGGTTATCTCAGCAAATTTCCTAGCTCCATCCAGGGTCATCTCAAAAGAAATTTGAGGTCTGCCTAAGTTGTCATAGGATACTGCTGCTGATTTTAATGCTCCGCCTGTCAACAGGGTCGGCCCCAATGTCCCATCTGCATTTTGGATCTTAAATTCCATAAGTGCAGTTTTCCCTATCATAGCTATAGCTTGTTCTGTATCACTTATTCCAGGCAGTTCTACCATTACCCTCTTGTCTCCTACTTTTTGCACAGAAGATTCAGATACTCCCAAACCATTTACCCTTCTATTCAACACTTCAATAAGTCTTCCCATAGCTTCATTATCTAAAGTTTGTCCCTCTTCTGGTTTTGCCTCGAGCAATACATATACTCCACCCTTTAGATCCAATCCTAATTTTACCGGTTTAGTCATTGTAAACCATGCAGCACTCAATACAACCATTGCCACAAATATTATTCTATACAAATATCCTTTTCTTATTCTAGCCACTTTTCCTGCCTCCCCTAATGTCATTTTAACCCTTTCCTTGTTATCGTTTACCCTTTATCACATTTAAAATTAAATTTAGTTACATTTGATTTTAATACTCGTCAATCGAGCAACCATAAAAAAGATGAGTTTTAATTTTCCATTGCTCTTACTATCTTCTCATATCTAGATACGTTTGTAAAATAATTGCAGCTGCTACCTGATCCACCGTCTTTCTCTTGTTAATAGCACCCTTTACACCATTATTCTGCAGCATCTTATCGGCTGATACCGTTGATAACCTTTCATCTATCTCTATAAACTCTAACCCATCTATCTTTTTGTTTAATTTTTCTATAAATTCTCTTACTTTTTCAGCCTGACGTTTTTCTGTCCCATCCAGACTCTTTGGAATACCGATAACTATACTCTTGGTATTATGCTCCTCACAGAGTTCTTTTATCCTCATTACAGCCTTGGTTTTCCTCCTGTCTATTACTTCTAAAGGGGTTGCTATTATACCCATTATATCGGATTTAGCTACTCCTATCCTTACATCCCCTACATCCAGGGATAAATATCTTTTAAACATATACTCTCCTATTTTTAATCCTTTTTTGCCACCAATCTACACCAATTAAAATCAAAAAACCTTTGACACAGATTACACTAATTTAAAAATCTAATTTTTATCTATTTTTTTGTAAATATTAGTGTTCATTGGTGGCCAAGTTCTTTTATTTAAAGGTTAGTTTGTAATATAGTTCTTGCCATCTCTAAAGCTTCAGGAACTTTATTTCCATTTTTCCCGCCTGCCTGAGCGAAATCTGGTCTTCCTCCACCATTTCCATCGGCAACTTTAGCTATTTCACGAACGAGATCTCCGGCTTTTACCTTCCCCATAAGATCCTTGGTTACTCCTACAGCAAATACAGCTTTTCCATTATCTGTTCCTAAGATCACGACACAGCTGCCTAATTTATCTTTAGCTTTATCTACGATCTCACGTAAACCTCCAGCCTCTTTATCTTTAAATCCGGCAATCAACACTTTTACTCCATTGATCTCCTCTACATTATTAAATAACGAGTTAGCTTCATACCCGGCCAATTTAGATTTTAAAGCTTCTATTTCCTTAGTTGCAGATTTCAAATCATCCACTATCTTATTTGCCTTGGCTATTAGATGTCCATGGTATGGATCGGTTTTCAGGACTTTAGACAGCTCTATGATTCCTCTTTCCATTTGATTCACAACTTTATAACTTGTAAATCCTGTAGTAGCTTCTATTCTTCTTACCCCTGCAGCTATCCCAGCCTCAGTCAAGATATTAAATAATCCAATTTCCCCGGTTCTTTCCACATGGATACCGCCACATAGTTCTGTAGAGAATTCTGGTACTTCTACAACCCTTACATTGGAACCATACTTATCTCCAAATAATGCTGTAGCACCTTTTTCCTTAGCCTCATCCATAGTCATAGTAGCTATTTTTAAAACCTTGTTTTTGGCGATCTCTATATTCACTAATTTTTCCACTTCTTCCAATTGTTCTCTAGTCACACCTTCATAGTGAGAGAAGTCAAATCTTAACCTGTCTTCTGAAACCAGTGACCCTGCTTGAGCCACATGATCTCCTAAAACTGTTTTTAATGCCTTATGCAGCAGATGTGTTGCCGTGTGATTTTTCTTGATCTCATCTCTTCTAGCAGAATCTACTGTCAAGTTTAATTCCATTCCCTCTGCTAATTTTTCTTCTCCGGTGATTATTTTTACTGTATGCATGAATATCTCTTTTTGCTTCTTCACATCCAGTACTTCTACTTCGATCCCCTTTCCTGCAATCTTACCGGTATCTGCTTTTTGTCCCCCGGATTCTGCATAGAATGGTGTAGTATCAAATATCATCATAGACTTCCCGTCTTCTAATTTTTTTATATGCAGTAATTTAGAAGTAGATTCCAAGCTGTCATATCCTGAGAAATCAGTAGTTCCGTGTTCATCATAGAAGTTTTCTATAAATTCATCCTGTCCGGCTTCCTTTATTACTTCCCTGGATGACCTGGCTCTCTCTCTCTGTTCCTCCATCTTAGCCAGATAATCATCGTGGGATATAGTTACTCCCTCTTCCTCACATATTTCCTCTGTAAGTTCATACGGGAATCCAAAAGTATCATATAGTTTAAATACTACTCCTGCATCCAATTCTGTCTTATTTTCAGATCTGACTTTTTTGATCTCATCCAATGCTATGGTCATCCCTTGATCCAAGGTAGTTGAGAATTTCTCCTCTTCAATTCTGATCATCTTCACTATATGATCCCTGTTTTTAATTAAGTCTGGATAAGCTTCACGCATTAATTCTATTACTGTATCTACTAATTTATATAGGAAATTTTCCTTGTTTCCCAATAATCTGCCATGTCTTACAGCACGTCTTAAGATCCTTCTGAGAACATATCCTCTTCCTTCATTGGATGGTAATATCCCGTCACTTACCATAAATGTAATTGCTCTTACATGGTCTGAAATTACCTTTAATGAAAAGTCTGTCTTTTCTTCCTTTCCAAATGTATATTTAGAATTGGTTAGCTCTCCAGCCTTTTCTACAATCGGGAAAAGCAGATCCGTCTCAAAGTTGTTGGCTTTCCCTTGTACCATTGCAGCTACCCTTTCAAGTCCCGCTCCTGTATCTATATTTTTCTTTGGCAGTGGTTCCAATGATCCATCCTCTAGTCTGTTAAATTCAGTAAATACAAGGTTCCATATTTCGATAAATCTATCATCTGTTCCCTCATCTCCCAGTCTGGAATTTTCATCCCCGCCATACTCTACTCCCAGGTCTACATGGATTTCAGAGCAGGGGCCGCATGATCCCACAGGTCCTGCTGACCACCAGTTATCATCTTCACCTAATCTTACTAATCTTTCCATTGGTACACCAATTTTTTCATTCCATATTTTTTCAGCCTCATCATCAGTTTCAAATACAGAGATCCATAGTTTTTCCGCATCTAATTTCAATACCTCTGTGATAAACTCCCAAGACCAAGCTATGGCTTCCTCTTTGAAATAATCTCCAAATGAGAAGTTCCCTAACATCTCAAAGAAAGTATGGTGTCTAGCCGTTCTTCCTACATTTTCAAGGTCGTTGGTTCTGATACATTTTTGATGTGTAGTCACTCTGGGTGTAGGAGCTTCTTTCTGCCCTAAAAAATAAGGTTTAAAAGGTACCATCCCTGCTACTGTCAATAACAGTGTCGGGTCATCCGGTATTAATGATGCACTTTCATAGTGTTTATGCTGTTTTCCTTCAAAAAATTCTATAAATTTTCTTCTGATTTCATTACCTGTTAAATTATTCATTCTATCCTCCAAAATTTAAATAGCTCCCCTCATTCAACATAGAAAAGATGAGATCTTTTTTCATATTATATCACATCCAGTTACTGAAAATTCAGATAACCTAATCTAATTTGAATCCCTCTCCTAAATATATCTTTTTAGCCCTTTCATCGTTGGCTATCTCTTCTGGTGATCCGCTTATTAGGAGTTCCCCCTGAGCCATTACATAGGCTCTATCGGTAATCCCCAGTGTTTCTCTTACACTGTGGTCTGTGATCAAGATCCCCAATCCTCTTTTCTTCAGGTACCTTATGATCTCCTGGATATCCTCTACAGCTATTGGATCTACCCCTGCAAATGGTTCATCCAACAGGATAAAATCCGGGTTGTTAGCTATGGTTCTAGCTATCTCAACCCTTCTTCTCTCTCCTCCAGAGAGGGAATATCCCATGGATTTTTCCACATGGGTAAGTTTAAATTCTTCCAGCAGGTCATCTTTTATCTTGATCCTTTCTTCTTTACTGATATTTCTCATCTCCAAAATAGCGAGGATATTGTCCTCTACACTCAGGTCTCTAAATATAGACGGCTCTTGAGCCAGATACCCTATCCCCATATTGGCTCTTTTATGCATGGGATAATCAGTTATATCCTGTTCATTGAAAAAAACTTTTCCAGATTCAGGTTTTACAATCCCTGTGATCATATAAAAAGTAGTAGTTTTTCCTGCTCCATTAGGTCCTAAAAGCCCAACTATCTCACCCTTATGTACTTCTAAACTTATTTTATTTACAACTTTTCTTTTCTTATAGCTTTTACACAGATCTTGAGCAATTATACTCTTCAAATTTTACCCCCTACTTTTTATAGTCTATCCTTACATTTCCTTTAGCATTCAATATTCCTGTTTCCATAAAGTATTTGGCGTAGTCAGCCTCAATATGGTTATCCACTGTATCCGCTGTTACATTTTCCTGTAAGACGGCAATCTTAGTTTTATTGAATATCTTTCCCTTATCAGATGATGCAGTCATAATCTTTCCATCTTTATCCACATTTTTAAATTCCACATTATTTATGAGGACTGCTGTCTCTGTATTCATATCAATATTAGTTATTTCAGATTTAACATCGGTTGTTCCACCTATATTCAGGTGGTTTCCACGACGCCCCAGAGCTAGTTTTTTTATCAGATCCACTTCCATATAGTCTGAATACAGGGTCATATCCTGATATTCATAGACTCCATTTTTCTTTATCTCAGATCTTGAGATGGATAATTCTCCGTTCACATCTTCATATAAAAATATCTTAGCTGTGTCTCCTCTTATCTTAACAGGTTCTTTTTTCTGTGTTTTTTCATCCATATTAAAGGCAAGGGCACGTACATTTCCATCCAGATCAATCTGCCTGTTTTTCAGGTCCCCAAACATAAAGTCACCATATAGTTTTTCCCCTGTCGATGATGTTAAGTTTACTTTAGTCCCATCTAAGATCTCATTTTCCATATTCCCTTTCATAGTTTCACCATCTATTATATAATTTTCATAATAGATCTTATGTTTTTCCGGGGTATAGATATCATCTGTAATAAAGGAGTATTCTACCTGGCTGCCTGTAAATTTCATCCCTGGATTTTGTACCGCTACATTTTTATTCAGCTGCACAACCTGTCTCGAAATAAAGTAGTTTACCTCATCACCACGGGCTTTTTTATCCCCGCTTATCCCGTCAAAATTCTCGGCTTTTACCCTTTCCTCACTGACAAAATAAATTCCATTATTCATAGTTGCATTTCCATTTTTAGATATTATCTTAATATCTCCGGGGATATTTATCCTTTCTTCAGCAAATATATATTTCCCACGGTCAGCATACAGAACGGCATCCTTTGTTGTTATCTTTAGGTTTCCGATGATCTCTGCATAGTTATTGGTGTCAAATTCTCCTCGGTCTCCTGCCATCTTGGATCCGTCTTCATCTACAATAACTATGTTTTTCTCTATCTTCCCCAAACCTGTATTGGAATTGTAAGTTAAATTTTCACCTGTCATAGTTTTTTTATCCTGGATCACTTTCACTCTGCCTCTAGATACCAGGTCTCCTGTATCCAGATTATACTCTGCAGTCTGACCATAAAAAGTTATCTTATCCTCTGGATTATAGATTGTGTATTCCCCATGGATATAGGCTCTTTTATTCAGATCATCTACATCTATCCTCTGGCTCTTCAAGACAGATCCGCTATAGGCAACTCTAGCATTTCCTGTAAATATATATGATTTTTTTTCCATATTAAAGTCAACTTTATCGGCTCGGCCATCTATTTTTTCACCTTTAAAATTTCCATCTATGATCTTTCCGATCTTAGTTTCATCGTTATAATAGAGTTCTTTCCCCATACTTTCATAGGTATCTCCCCTATAATCATAGCTGTTTAAAAGTTTTAATTCCTTGGTTTTACTGTTGTAAGTGAGATCTTTAGTGAGTATTTTTCTGTCTAAATCCTCATAACTCACTAATTTTTTAGAGGTCATATAGAGATCCCCGGTTTTAGTGTTATAGGTCCCGCTATCGGCTAAAAGCTTACTTGTTTTATTGTATATTTTAATATTTCCATCTATTTTCAACAGACCATTTAGGCTGTTATATACTCCACTGTCGGCAGCTAAATTAAAGTCACCATTTTTACCCCTGACAGGTCCTGTAAAATACATCTTATTTTCACCGGCGACATAATTTATCTTGTCCACAGTCAGATTTCCAGTTTCAAATTCTATCACCACATCTTTGGATATGATAAAATTCCCTGTGACCTCATCGTATTTAAAATCTTTCGCTCTGAGGTTTGCCCCCTTATAATATACAACAAAATCTCCCTGGGCATGAATGGTTTTTTTTATCC
>JAUXGP010000061.1 GCA_030621995.1 Psychrilyobacter sp. | reverse complement strand
CGATTGACGAGTACGAAAAATTTACTTTTAGTAAAAGTGAATTTTACGATGTCAAAACGAAACCAAAGCTCGATATTCTAGCGATAGTTTTCTTTGGAACATTTAAAATTTGTTTTAATTACAATAAATTTTAATATTCGTTAATCGAGAAAACGACAACAGGGAAAGAGTTATTTCCCTAATTTTTTCAGAGTTTCTTTTTTCATATTCAATAATTTTTTACTCACTAATCTTTTAGCCACAGGTGCGATCTTATCTACAAATAAGATCCCCTCTAAATGATCGTTTTCATGCTGGAATGCACGAGCCCACAGCTCATCTAACTCCTCTTCCACACTTTCACCATCTTCATTTAAATATCTTACTTTTAAACTTTCGGGTCTCTTTACTTTTTTATGTATTCCAGGGACACTCAAACACCCTTCCTCATGATCTATACATTTTTTTGAATATTCGATAAATTCAGGGTTGATTACCTTTCTAACTACCCCTTCCTCTGCTTCTACTACAAACACCCTCAAATTAATTCCTACTTGGGGAGCCGCCAGCCCTATCCCACTTATTTCCCTCATAGTTTCTACCATACTATCTAGTAATTCTCTTATCTCATCATCCACTTTTTCTACTTTTTTATTTTCTGCTCTTAAAACAGGATCTCCATATGTTCTTATCTCAAAAATCAATTTTTCACCTCTTACATCAAATTTATAGGATCTACATCCACTGTTATCCTATATTTATTTTTTTTATCATTACTTTTAAATTTAAGCACAGTTTCTGCTATCTTTCCCTTCAATCTGTTTATCTCGCGACGACTTCCTTTTATAAATATCTGACACCTGTAGTTCCCGCCCATCTTATAGATTGGAGGAGCCATGGGTCCATACATCTCTAGAGTATCTTTTTTTATTTCCTTATAAAACTTACCGGTATATTCTTCTAATCCTCCCTCTTCCTTGGAGGATATAATAATATTTATTATCCGTGAAAACGGCGGATAGCTCAGTATCCTTCTGTTTTCTATTTCCTCTTCATAGAATCCCTCATAATCATTATCTATAATCTTTTGAATTACATAGTTATCAGGTTGATATGTCTGGACAATTACTTCCCCTTTTTTTTCAGCACGTCCTGCACGTCCTGCTGCCTGGCTGACCAGTTGAAAAGTTTTTTCCCCGGCTCTAAAATCTGGAAAATTTAATATACTATCGGAATTTATTATTCCTACAAGGGTCACCTCGGGAAAATGAAAACCTTTGGATATCATCTGAGTTCCTACCATTATATTATATTTTTTATTTAAAAAATCAGAATATATCCTGTTGTGTGAATCTCTGGTCTTGGTAGTTTCCGAGTCTACACGTAAAATAGGCAGATCAAAGAGTTCATTTAACTCCGATTCCACCCTTTCAGTGCCCTTTCCTGAAAACTCCAATGATTTCTCACCGCAATTACTGCAGGTATTGGAGTACCTTTTGGTGTATTCACAATAATTACACTTATAAAGACCATCTTTTTTATAATAACTGAGAGATATAGAGCAGTGGGGACAGGTCTCTATATGCCCGCAAGAATGACATTGGACAAAGGTTGAATATCCCTTTCTATTCAGGAGGAGCATTATCTGCTCGTCTTTTCTCAGCCTTGCAGCCATATGACCTATCAGATCCTCACTGAAAAAATCATTTTTTTCACCTTTCATATCCACTAATTTCATACTTGGTTCAATTGCCTTCCCATATCTTTTTTTCAATTCCAATAATTGAAATACCCCCTGGGCAGCATGATAATAGGATTCTATAGATGGTGTGGCTGACCCCAGGACTATCTTAGCTCCCTCTATCTCTGCTCTTTTTATAGCCACATATTTTGCATTGTATCTGGGGTTACTATCCTGCTTATAGGTAGCCTCATGCTCCTCATCAATTATGATATATTTAAGATCTTTTACAGGCGCAAAGATTGCAGACCGTACCCCTAACACAACTCTTTTTTCACCGGAATAGATGGCTTTCCATTCGCTAGCCCTTTCCTTTGCTGTCAGTTTACTGTGCAAGATTGCAATTTCATCAAACTCTCGTTTAAATCTGTCCACCATTTGAGGAGTAAGGGAGATCTCAGGAACTAAAAATATAGCTCCCCCTTCCCTTTCCAACGCATCTTTTACAAGTTCGATATATACCTCTGTTTTCCCGGAACCAGTTATCCCTTTTAAAAGATAGTATTTTTTACTGCCCTCTAATATCTTATCTTTTACCTCTGCCTGTTCCACAGTTAGATGTGATTTTTTTCTATTGTATCTATATTTTATACTATTTTCCTCATTTTTTAAATACTTATTTTCTTTAATTGTATTATTTTCTAATACAACTTGAGATTTTATGAACTTATCCAGTAGTTTCTTACCAAATTTTTGCACCATTGTAGTTTTAGCAGCCGTCTGTTTTTTAGTGATATAGTCTATAAATTCCCTCTCATTTTCATCCATGGGTATGATAGATTTATTAAAAATAATTCTTTTACTATAGGACATCTTTATATTTTTAGGCCTGGATACCCCTAGGATATCTCCGAAATTACACAGATAATAATTTTTTATCCATAGAAAAAGATCTATTAACTCCACAGAATAAGATACCTGCTCCTCTACCCGACCCAGGATTTCACTTATTTTAAATTCATGACCGGCAGATCTATCTTCATATAGGACTATCCCAACTTTTTTAGACCTCCTGAAATTTATCCAAACATGATCTCCCGCCTTATATCTTCTGTCTCTATCTGAATAGGTATAAAAACCATTCTCTACTCCCTCTACATATAATACATAGTTCATAATATCACTACCTTAATTTTATCTTTATTTTTTTTACATCTTCGATCTTTGTTCCCGGTTTAGGGGATTGTTCTACTACCCGACCCTTACCATCGATTGCTATCTCAATCTCATATTTATTAGCTATCATCAGAGCTAATCTCACACCATTCCCCTTAAAGTCTGGCAGTAGATCCAGATCTATATTTTCAGACAGGGTATTTGTATAGTCCCTTCCCTCTAAAATATCTACATTTTCCGGGGTTATCCCCTTGTATTTTAATATTCTATCCAAGGTATTTTTAAATACCGGAGCAGCTACCCAGGCACCAAATTTTCTCCAATAATTTTCTGCATTGGGTTTTTCAAACATAATCAACATTATATATTTTGGATTTTCTGCCGGAAATATCCCCATAAAAGAAGACATATATTCCTGCCTGAGATACCCGCCGCGACCACTTATCTGTGCTGTACCTGTTTTCCCCCCGATGGAGTATCCTGAAATACCACCATTTCTACCGGTTCCTTTTTCCACGGTCTCCTTGAGCATCTCCCTTATTTTTTTAGAAGTCTCTTTGGATATAACACGCCTTTCAGGATTGGGTATATTTTTTTTAATAGTTACCCCTGCTGGAGTTTTTATATTATCTACCAGATAAGGCTCATAATATATTCCGCCATTTACGGTAGTGGCTAAAGCTGCTATCATTTGAAGAGGTGTTATAGCTATTCCCTGGCCATAGGACATGGTGTATTTTTTCATCCCATCCCATTTTTTATAGGGAAGCTGTCTCGGAGCTAATTCTCCAAATGTATCTATCCCTGTTTTATTATACAGGTTAAATTCCTTTAAATACTTTTCAAATATAGGTGGATCCAACTTCTCTGAAATCAATGACATCCCTACATTACTCGATACTCTCATAACTGTTTGAGGACTTATCTGTCCTATCCCGTGGGAATCACTATCTCTTATCTTATGACCATACCTCATGATGTAACCATCTGGATTGTCAAGTCTCGTACTGTCGTTTATTACCCCTTCCTCATATGCTGCTGCCATGATTACCGGTTTAAATATCGATCCCATCTCATACTGTGATCTTATAGCTCTATTATTTAAATATGCTATATTTCCTGCCCTTGGATAACTGGACATAGCCAGTATTTTCCCGTTGCTGGGATCCATTATTATTCCAACAGCCGATTTAGGAGTCACTTTTTCAGATTGTTTCTGCATCTCATCGTCTAAGATATATTGGATATAATAATCTATGGTCAACTGAACATTATTTCCATCTTTTTCTAAAAAATCATTATTTTTTTTATCGGATGGAAGGAGTAAATTTCTAAAGTTGGTATAATATCCATTTTTTTCTATCTGATTTCTTTTTAGATATTTATCATAGTATCTTTCTATCCCATAAGCTCCTAATTTTCTCCTCTCTTCCCCTGAAAAGGCCCCCATAAATCCTATTATAGGTGCCAGCTCATGGTAGGAAAAATATTTTCTTTGAGTTGAACGCTCAAAATATATTTCATTGGATTTGATCTTATACTTAGACAGTATTTTATCAATCTTATTTTTTTCAACCTCATCGACCTTATTTATTATCTTTATATATCTTTTATTCCTGTTGTAATTATCCTTCAGCTTAGTTTTAAAATTTTTCACAGTAAACGGCTTAACTTTTCTTAATTCCTCTACTATCTTATCTTTTTCCCCTAAGACATAAAATCTTTTAGGATCTATTATAACTTTATAGATATCTACATCATAGGCTAACTCCCTCCCTGTAGAATCTAATATCTTTCCCCTCTTGCCTTTGAGATAATATTTACCATAACTTTGCTGTTTTGCCAACGCCGCAAACTTTTCATGTTTCATCAGTTGAACTTGGGCTAATCTCAGACCTAAAATACCAAAAAAAAGTATCATCATAAAGGAAAATAAATACGTTCTCTGATTGAATAATTCCATACCTCTAGATTTTTTGAGTACCAGTCTAACTGTATTTCCAAATAAAAAAATTATAAGTAAAGTCGTTGCAACTGTAACTTTATTGAGTAAAAAGAATAATATTATCAGAAAAATTATAAGTAAATTTATTATTCTTACTCTCTTTCTTTTATTTTCCACCTATACTCTCCTTTTGTTTATATCATAAAAAGAGCGAAATCCGCTCTTTTTTTATGATAATTTTTCTATTAATATATCCATAACCATCTTAGGATTCGCTTTCCCCTTGGATGCTTTCATCACTTGCCCCATAAGCCCCTTTATAACCCTCGGCTTTCTGCCCTCATCAGCGACCTTATAGTCTTCTACTAATTTAGGATTGTTTTCTACTACTTCTACCACCATCTTTTCAATCTCAGAGGTATCGGCTACCTGTGCCATCTTTTCCTCTTCTACAATTGCCATAGGAGTTCTTTCATCATCTAATTTAATCTCAAATAATTTTTTAGCTATCTTACTTGATATAGCCCCTTTATCTATCAGTTTTATTATATCTCCTAATCCCTCTGAATTGATAGAAAAGTCCTCAATAGTTTTATTGCTGTCTTTTAGTACTCTGAGTACCTCTGTTAAAATCCAGTTACAGCTGAGTTTAGTATTATTGGATGCTGCCACTACCTTTTCAAAGTAATCAGCCAGCTCAATACTGCTAGACAGTGTCTCGGCATCATTTTCACTGATCTTATAATTTTCTACAAACCTTGCCATCTTAGCTATCTTCGATTCCGGCATCTCAGTCTTCAATCTTTCTAACTGTTCATCTGTGATCACTATTCTTACCAGATCCGGTTCAGGGAAAAATCTATAGTCCATCGCTTCTTCCTTACTTCTCATTACTCTGGTTACCTGAGCTTCCTCATCCCAAAGTCTAGTCTCTTGATTTATCTTCCCGCCATTTTCTATCTCTTCTATCTGCCTGCTGATCTCATAGTCGATGGCACGAGCTACTCCTTTAAATGAGTTCAGGTTTTTTACCTCTACCCTTGTACCAAATGCTTTTGCTCCTTTATGCATTACAGATATATTGGCATCGCATCTAAGAGATCCCAACTCCATGGAAACATCTGAAATCTTTGTGTATTTCAATGCATCCTTTACCAAGTTTAGATATTGATACGCTTCCTCTGAATTTCTCATGTCTGGTTCAGATACAATCTCGATAAGAGGCATGGATGCTCTGTTGAAGTTTATAAATGACTCTTTCCCTGCATGGATAGATTTCCCTGCATCTTCCTCTATATGAATTCTGGTAACTCCTATCCTCTTGTCATCTCCACTGGATAGTTTAATATCTATATGTCCGCCTTCAGCATACGGATGATCAAATTGAGTTATTTGATAGTTCTTAGGAGTATCTGGATAGAAATAGTTTTTTCTATCAAACTTACTCTCCTTGTTTATATCACAATTTAATGCAAATCCTGCTTTGATTGCATAGTCTAACACTTTTTTATTAAGTTTTGGTAGTGCTCCAGGATGTCCTAAACATATTGGACATGTATGTGTATTTTCTGGTGAGTTGTCATAGTCACTGCTGCATCCACACCATACTTTTGATTTTGTATCTAATTGGCAATGTATCTCTAGCCCAATTACTGATTCCCATTCTCTAGCCATATATATTCTCCTTCTTTATTATTTTTCTTACAGTTCTGGCATCTCTATCTTTGTGTATGCTTTCTCATAAGCATCTCCAGCTTTTAATATAGTTGCCTCATCAAAGGCTTTTCCTAACAGCTGTATCCCTACTGGAAGGTTATCTACCTTTCCTGCCGGGATTACTAATCCTGGGATTCCAGAAAGATTTGCCGGAATTGTGAATATATCCTCTAAATATAGTTCTACAGGAGTTTTCTTATCCGTTAATTTAAAAGAAGTTCCAGGGGTAGCCGGGGTTAAGATCATGTCTACCTCATTAAATGCCTTTTCAAAGTCATTTTTAATAAGTCTTCTTACTTTTTGAGCCTTTTTATAATAAGCATCATAGTATCCGGCACTGAGTACATAGGTTCCTATCATAATCCTTCTCTTTACTTCAGGACCAAATCCCTGACTTCTAGTTTTAATATACATATCCTCTATGCCATCATAACTGCTGGCTCTATATCCATATCTTACCCCATCAAAACGAGCTAAATTTGAACTAGCCTCTGCCGGGGCAATTATATAATAAGTTGCCGGGGCAAACTCTGTATTAGGCAGGCTGATCGGTACAATCTCCGCTCCTAATTTTTTAAAGTTTTCAATGGCATCTTCAGTTATTTTTTTAATCTTAGGGTTTAATCCATCGATAAAGTATTCCTTGGGAATCCCTATCTTCATTCCCTTAATATTTCCATCTAAGTTAGCTGTAAAATCAGGCATCTCTAATTCCATGGATGTAGCATCCATTTCGTCATATCCGCCGATCACATTAAATAGAGTGGCTACATCCTCTACACTTCTGCCCATTGGCCCTATTTGATCCAGCGATGATGCAAATGCCATCAATCCATATCTGGAAACTCTTCCATAGGTAGGCTTCAGTCCTACTATCCCACAAAATGCAGCTGGTTGTCTTATGCTTCCACCTGTGTCTGATCCCAACGATAATATTGCTTGTCCTCCAGCAACCGATGATGCCGACCCACCTGAAGATCCGCCTGGAGTTCTCTCTAAATCCCAGGGGTTTTTACTCTCCTGTACATAAGATGACTTTGTCGTGGATCCCATAGCAAATTCATCCATATTAGTTCTACCTATTATTATTGCTCCTGCTTCCTTTAACCTCTTTACTACAGTGGCATCATAGATTCCTTCATAGTTAGCAAGGATCTTAGACGCTGATGTAGTCAGATCTCCCTTGGATACCATATTGTCTTTTATGGCAATGGGGATTCCCTCCAATGGTAATAATTCTTCCCCTCTAGCTATTTTTTCATCTACTTTCTTTGCCTCTTCTATGGCACTTTCTTTTTTCAATAGGTTGAAACTTCCAAGTTTTGATTCAGTCTTTTCAATCCTATCAAATATATCGTTTATTAATTCTACCGCTGTTATTTTTTTTGCTTTTAACATAGCAGATAGTTCTGTTGCTGTATATTTATATAACATCTTTTCCTCCTTGATATATATTTTACCCTCTCTTATATTATTGACACTCTCCCGTAGCGACGATTATTAGAAAATCGTGAAATTTCCATAAAAAGAAGAGGATTTAGTTTTTTTCTTTATTTATTTCATATATTGTCTTAGCTACCAGCACCCCTAAGAATGCTACCGAGATAATATCACTTAACCAATGTCTGGTACCATATACTCTGGAGCAGCTTAACACTACAGCATAAATTATAGCCAGTGCTCTAATAAATTTATTTTTATATCCATAATAAAATGAAAAGGCTACTGCTACCGATACGATTGAATGTCCTGAAGGCATACTGGCACTTGCACTTTTAAACGGATTTATACTTTCATTTCCACCTATCCAGGATGCCCAGCTGAAAAATTGGTAGGGTAACATATTTACATCTGGTCTCAACCTGGATATTATATATTTTAATATATTTACCAGTAAACCTGCTGCAATTATTGTCATAAGAGCTTCTTTAGAAACTTTTCTTAATTTTTTATTCTTAAACAAAGTTCCCAGGAGGAGTAATATCACTACAGTAACTGCTGCTGTATCTCCGTCTCCTTGGTTGGCCAAAAATCTTTCATACTTTGAATATTTATCTTTACTGATTTTTTCTATCTCAGCCTTTTCTTTTAAGGTCACTATCTCTTCAGGTGTAGCTGTTCTAGCTCCATTTTCTATCCCCTGTAAAGTTTTGTCATAATATTTATTGGAAAACTGCTTAGCTACAGGCAGGTCT
>JAUXGP010000131.1 GCA_030621995.1 Psychrilyobacter sp. | reverse complement strand
GACTTTCTTGCTTATATTACATCTAATAATACCTCTACCAAGGAAATAATCGTCTCGGCTGACATATATTGATCTTCTGCATGGGCAATTATCAAATTAAGCTCAACAACAACATTATTATCGTCTTCACATTCTGCGGTGACAAACTTATGATGTACTCCATGAGCCTCTAATAATAGTTGTCTGGCTTCTACTAAGCCACTTTTATCTTTTTTTCGGAGTGCTTCCAATGCAATACTTTTAGCTGTTCCAGCCATTGCAATGATAGGCATAAACCCTTCAATTAATTCTTCCTTTGTATATTTAGACATTCTATCCTCCTAAAACATTTTATTCCTTTACCCACTGTTTTTCACTTTGGTTTTTCCGGGACTTATCCGATTAATTCTAATGCAAAATCTAATATCTTATCCCCTTTCATCATTCCATAATCCATACTATTGATAACTTCTACTTTCTTACCAACTTCATTAGCTGTTTTATTCAACTCGTCTTTTTTAAACCTTACTTGCGGTCCCAGTAGGAATACATCATATTTATCTATGTTAGAATGAAATTGTTCCAACCCCATTGCTTCTATCTCAGACTCAATTCCTCTTGCCTCTGCAGCTTCCCTCATCTTTTTAACTATTATACTAGTTGACATTCCTGCACTGCATAATAATAATATCTTCTTCATTGATCATCCCTCCTAAAATTTAAAAATTTATTCTTCTTTTCCAGATTTAAAAATAAATTTTTCTTAATGTCTTTCTATACTGCAAGTGTATATTATGAACGGTTTAAAAGCAAACTTGCATAAAAAAAAGTTTTTTTCGTCTAATTGAGTAAAAAAATATATATACTTTTATTGTTTTAAATAGTACAATCAACTTATAACGATTTTTTATTGTTTTATTTTCGTCTAATTTGATAACTTTTAGTAAAAAATATCACAAAATAATTTTAGGAGGTTGTTAAAAATGATAAAAACTTCTATATTTTTAGATGCGGAATCATTTGAAAAATCATTCAATCTAAAAGTTGAGCCCAAATTAAAGATAAAGGAGAAGATATTTTTAGATAAATTGATGAAAAAAGTTTCGATAGACTCCCATGTGGCATTTTTTTCATTGGGAGAACTATATGGAATATATAAATCTAAAGATATTTTAGAGATAAAAAAAGAAATTTTGAGGTTAAGCAAGAAAAAAATGTTCTTTACATTAATAAATTTAGAAAAAGAAAGTATTCAGGGAGAATTTTTCCTCTTGAATTCTATCTACCTTAAAAAGGATGGAATCTATGTTACACCTCCTTTGGAATTAATCTATTCATTGGATAAAAGATCTATCTTTCATAGGATCGATCTATCGACCTTCATCAGGTTTAAAGAAAAACATACTTTTAATTTTTATCCAAAAATAATAGAACACTATGACTGTAAAAATTTTGAGTATAATCTTACTCAGTTAAAGGAGATCTTAGGAGTTGAAGATGATTATTATGAAAGATTTTATGACTTTGAAAAAAACATTATAAAACCTATTATCAACGATATAAATAAATCTTCTAAAATAAAGATCCATTATGAAAAAATCAAGAGTGGTCATGGAAAAACAAATAAGATCATATGTTTAAAGTTTTCCTTTATGGACAGCGAGAAAGCTGAAATTTTAAAAAACACAAATATAACTATACATTCAATTAAAAACAAGATCCATGATATTCCTAAAATAAGTAAATTAATTGAATCTTCGCTGGAGGAAGCTGAGTCAGAAACAATTTTTAAATTAGTCGATAAAATCAACTTAAACTTTGAACCTCCCATTGATGTTTTTTTAGAAGCAGCATTAAAAAGTCACTATAGATTAAAAGATAAGGTTATAAAAATTATAGATATTTCTGAACATTTCACCTCTTGCTTTAAGATTGAAGGCCGGTTATATAAGGAGCTTTCTATTTTTAATTTCAGTTATAACTACTATTTTTTAAAGGAATTACAACATTTAAGGATCGATGGGATTTTCAACTATAATATCTTCCCATGGAAGATAAAAGTAAGATTTAATTCCAAACGAAATTCCAGTATAAAAGTCTATATGAATTTAGAAGAAGGCCATACCCCAGAAGATTAAAAAATCAGGAGAAAATTCTCCTGATTTTTTAAATTTTTTAGATATAATATTTTTTAAACTTAAATTCTATTTATTTTGAACTAAGTTATCTACAAGATGACATGCAACAAAATGCCCATCTGAAATTTCATTTAATGTAGGATCTCCATGACTGCACTCAGGTCTAACATATGCGCATCTCTTTGCAAATCTGCACCCTTCTTCTGGATTGATTGGAGAAGTTATCTCTCCATGCAGTTCAATTCTATCCATCTTATGCTTTAAGTTTGCTACTGGAATAGCAGAAAGTAAAGCCTTTGTATATGGATGTCTCGGATTTTTAAACAGTACACTGGATGGTGCTTTTTCCACTAATTGACCCAGATACATTACTGCAATATCATCTGAAAAATGTTTAACTACAGACAGATCATGGGTAATAAACATGAAAGTTAAACCCAATTTTTGTTGCAGATCCTGCATAAGATTCAACACCTGTGCTTGGATAGATACATCCAATGCTGATACAGGTTCATCACATACAATAAACTTTGGGTTTAATGACAGTGCACGAGCTATACCAATTCTTTGTCTTCTTCCGCCATCTAATTCATGGGGATATGTATTTAATAATCTCTGGCTCAGTCCTACTAAATCCATCAATTCCTTTACTTTCTCACTTAATTCCTTCTTGTTGCTTACTAATTTATGGATAATTAATGGTTCTCCTATGATCTCACTTACAGTCATTCTAGGATTTAAAGAAGCAAATGGATCTTGAAAAATTATCTGCATATCTTCCCTCAATTTTCTCATTTGTTTCTTATCAAATTCCCTTATATTCTGACCTTCGAAAAATACATCCCCGTCTGTAGCCTCTAATAATCTCAGGATTACTCTTCCAGTTGTAGATTTACCGCACCCGGATTCTCCTACTATCCCCAGAGTTTTACCTTTTTCTATAGAAAAACTTACTCCATCTACTGCATGTAACATCCCCTTAGGAGTTTTAAAATGTTTTTTTAAATTTTTTACTTCTAATATTTTATCTGCCACCTTTATTCCTCCCTATATCCATTCTTTTTTGATGTCTTCTTCAAACATCAGACACTTAATTCTGTGCCCGTCAATATTTGTATGTTTAGGTACTCTGTCAGAACAAATGTTTCTTGCTCTGTTACATCTAGGATGAAATGGACATCCTGAAGGCAGGTTAGTCGGATCCGGCATACTTCCCTTGATTGGACTGAGTCTAGTAACGTCACTGTCTAAACTTGGTATAGAGCCAAATAACCCCTTTGTATATGGATGTTTTGTAGATTCAAATATATCCTCTATCTTTCCATATTCTATAATCTCTCCACCATACATTATAGCTACCTTGTCACAAACCTGGGCAACTACACCCAGATCATGGGTAATCATCAGCATAGCTGTTTTAAATTTCTCCTTTAAGTTGTTCATAAGATCTAAAACCTGGGCTTGGATCGTAACATCTAAGGCTGTTGTAGGTTCATCTGCAATTAGTAATTTTGGATTACATGCAAGAGCTATGGCAATTACTACCCTTTGTTTCATTCCACCAGAAAATTGATGGGGATAATCATTATATCTTGCTCCTGGAATACCTACTAATTCCAACATTTCCTTAGCTTTATCTATGGCAGTTTCAATATTTATGTCTTGATGAATTAAGATTACTTCTGATATTTGCTCCCCGACACTTAACACCGGATTTAATGAGGTCATTGGATCTTGGAATATCATGGAGATTTTATTTCCTCTGATTCCTCTCATATCATCTTCAGAAAGTGACAATAGATCTCTTCCTTCAAATTCAATAGTTCCACCCATAATTTTCCCTGGAGGATTTGGGATCAATCTCATCATCCCTAAAGCTGTGGTAGTTTTACCTGCTCCAGTTTCTCCTACCAGGCCTAATGTTTCACCCTCTTTTAAATCTAAATTAATACCATTTACTGCTTTTACTACTCCGTCTTCAGTTGTATATTGAATACTAAGATTCTTTATATTTAATAATTTATCACTCATAAGGTGTGTCTCCTTTTTTATTTAATTATGATTTTAATCTTGGATCTAATGCATCTCTGAGCCCGTCTCCAACTAAGTTTAGAGCTAAGATAGTGATTACTATTGCAATACCTGGAATAGTCGTTACATGAGGTGCATATCTAAGGTATTGTCTACCTCCAGAAAGCATTGCTCCCCACTCTGGTGCAGGTGGTTGAATACCTAAACCTATAAAACTAAGCCCAGCTGTAGAAAGTATTGCCCCTGCTACTCCCAATGTTCCCTGAACAATTACCGGGGCAAGTGCATTTGGTATGATATGTTTGAATATAATTCTAAAGTCATCTGCTCCAATGGCTTTGGCAGCTTCTACAAACTCTTGATCCCTTATTGAGATTACAGATGCTCTTACAATTCTTGCGTATCCGGGAATCGAAGATATACTGATTGCAAACATAAGGTTAAGTAAGTTTGGTCCCAATGCTGAAACGATTGCGATAGCTAATAAGATACTAGGTACTGCAAGGAAAACATCCATTATTCTCATGATAACGTTATCTAACTTACCACCATAGTAACCAGCTACAGCTCCCAATGTACCACCGATAACTATAGCAATACCAACAGCTAAGATACCAACTTGTAACGATACACGTGCTCCATGAATAAGTCTGGCAAACATGTCCCTGCCATATTCATCCGTTCCAAAAATATGTGCTCCGCTTGGACCTTGTAGTCTGTCCTTTAAGTTTTGCTTGATTGCTACACTATCATATGGTGCGATTACATCTGCAAAAATCGCTAAAAGTATTATTATTCCTAAAATTGCAAGGCCGGCCATAGCCATATTATTTTTCTTCAGTCTTCTCCACACTTCAGCCAATTGACTTCTTTTTTTATTTACAGTTTCAACAGAAGAATTTTTCTCTATATTTTCACTGCTTAGTACTTCTGACATAATTAAATCCTCCTTTTATTTATATTGAGATTTTACCCTAGGATCTACAAATCCATATAAGATATCTACAAATAGATTTACTATTGAAAATGTTGTCGCAAGGAATAAAACAGCTGCTAATACAATTGGTGTATCCTTACTTCTAATGGCTTCTACCATCATTCTTCCTACTCCTGGCCAAGAATAAACAGTTTCTGTAAGTACAGCCCCACCCAATAGGTATCCAAATTGTAATCCTACAACTGTAATTACTGGAATCAATGCATTTTTAAGAGCATGTTTGTTGATAACTTTTTTCTCAGTAACACCCTTGGCCCTGGCTGTCCTGATATAATCTTG
>JAUXGP010000169.1 GCA_030621995.1 Psychrilyobacter sp. | reverse complement strand
TGCTTAAAAAATTTAAATATCGTATATTAAGTGGAGGAAAGAAAAATTATGAAAAGAATATTATTAGGTTTAGCAGCATTATCGGCGGTATCATTTGCTGCACAAGGAGACACATATTTAAATGCAAGATTTGGTGGAGATTTAGGAGCTTCATATACTGGGTACGAATATCAAGGAATAGATATCTTAAGTGATGGCACAGATGGATTCGGTGGAGAGTTAGCATTAGAAGGATACAAATCATTAACTGATAATTTTGATCTAGGTTTAGGTATAGCATATCAATTCCATGCAGACAGAGATAAACAAGGTGTTCCTGGAGGAGAAATTTCTGGAGCAGAATATAAATCTTTACCAATTTATTTAACTGCCAAATATAATTTTAATTTAGATTCAGAGATCAAGCCATATTTAAAAGCCAACTTAGGTTATTCATTTAACCTTGATGCTTCTGATTTAGAAGCAAAAGGAACAAGAGAAAATACTGGTGATAATGATAAAGTAAGTACAAATGTAGAAAATGGTTTATACTGGGCTTTAGGCGGAGGATTAGAGTATAAGAACTTCACTGTAGATCTTATGTATGCTGTTACTAAAGCAGAAACTGAAGTTAAAGAATTCAATACAAAAGAAGATAACGACTATGGAAGAGTTGTTCTTTCAGCTGGCTATAGATTCAACTTATAAAATGTCTTTAAATAAAACTCCTTCAAATTCGAAGGAGTTTTTTTATTTAGGAGAAATTATAAAGAACACATAGCCATAATATTCCCCGTATTTTTCATACATAGCTATCTCCTCATTGGAATTCTATCAGTCTATACATTTATTATTCCTTAAAAATTAAAAAATACCTTCCACAGGAAGGTATTTAATATGATTTTATATAGTCTTTAATTCTTCTTTTGTTTTTCTTAATGCTGTTTCCGAACCAGTCCAGCACTCTACACCGTCTAAGTCTGCAACTGTTTCAGCTCTAAGAACAGGATCCAATCCTTGCTTTCTCTGCTCTGTATAGTCAGCTAACAGTCTGAACGCTACCGGACCTAATTTTAGGATAGCATATAGATTTAATATAGCCATGAATCCCATAAATAAGTCTGCTAATCCCCATACTACTTGCAGTCCCAGGATAGCTCCTAATAATACCATAGCTACTACCGCTACTCTATATCCTTGTAACCATAATTTATTATCTGTCATAAATTCTATATTAGATTCACCATAATAATAGTTCCCGATTACAGATGAGAATGCGAATAGGAATATACAAACCGCTATAAATATCCCGCCAAAGTTCCCCAGATGCATACTTAGTGCCGACTGAGTCATTTGGATCCCGTCTCCGCTGAGGGATTGGTATCCTGACAATAAGATAATAAATGCAGTTGCACTACAGATTAAAATTGTATCTGTAAATACTCCTAAAGCCTGGATAAGTCCCTGCTTTACCGGATGAGATACTGTAGCTGTAGCTGCGGCATTAGGAGCACTTCCCATACCTGCTTCATTGGAGAATAATCCTCTTTTAATTCCCTGCATCAGAGCTGCACCCATTGCTCCTCCTGCTGCCGATTTAAAGTTAAAAGCTCCGTCTATTATCATTCCAAACACCGCTGGTATTTGAGTGATATTCATCACGATAACCACTGTTGCAACAACAACATAACATACTGCCATTACAGGTACTACCTTTTCTGTAAAACTAGCTATTCTCTTTACCCCGCCAAATATTATTGCTGAAGTCAATACAGCCAGAGTAACAGCTACTACACTTTTACTTATACCGAATGCACCATTAAATGCCAAGGCAATTGTATTGGATTGAACCGAGTTAAATATCAGCCCGAAACACACTGTAATTAAGATTGAAAATGCAATTCCTAATTTTCTATTCTTTAATGCTTTTTCCATATAATATGCCGGTCCGCCTCTAAATGCGTCTCCGTCTTTTACCTTATATAATTGAGCCAGAGTAGATTCTACAAAAGCCGATGCAGAACCAATAAGGGCTAACATCCACATCCAGAATACTGCTCCCGGCCCGCCTGCTGCAATAGCCAGTGCAACCCCTGCCATATTTCCAGTTCCTACTCTGGAAGCTGTACTTATACAGAATGCCTGAAATGACGATACACCTTTTTCCTCTTTATTTCCCTTTACTCCGTCTGCTGCTCCCTCAGTTAAAAGTCTTACCATCTCCTTTAACATTCTGAATTGTGCAAACTTTGTTTTTATGGAGAAATATATCCCTACTCCTATTAAACCTACTATCAATACATATGACCATAAAATGTTATTTAAAAAATCTACCATACTCTATATCCTCCTTGATTCATTTTTTCATATCATCAGTATAGTATATATATTAAGCTTTGTCAATATATGCCATATATAAATTTCATTGGTTATCTATAGGTAAAAACTATTAATCATCATATTTTATAAGTATAGTAAATATAATTGTAAAAGAATGAGGGCGACTCATAAATAGATTTTCTACTTGAGTCACCCTCTTAAAAATTATTATTTTTTTCTCATTTGCGGGAACATAATTACATCTCTTATAGATGGTGCTCCTGTTAATAACATTACCAATCTATCGATACCGATTCCTAATCCTCCTGTTGGCGGAAGACCGTATTCCAATGCATTGATATAATCTTCATCTATCACTGCATTAGCTTCAACGTTACCCTTTACAGCTTCTGCTACCTGCTCTTCAAACCTTCCTTTTTGGTCGGCCGGGTCATTTAACTCTGAGAATGCGTTCCCGTATTCCCTTGCATCGATAAATAACTCAAATCTATCTGTAAATCTACCATCATTCTTTGTTCTCTTAGCTAATGGAGAGATCTCTACCGGATGTCCCATTACGAATGTAGGCTGTACTATTGTCTCCTCACATTTCTGCTCGAAGAATTCATTGATAATATGTCCTACTGTATCCATATGAGGAGCTAAATGTATATCATTTTCTTCAGCTAATTTTTTAGCAGCTTCTACACTCATCTCAGGCCAGAAATCTACACCTGTAACATCTTTTATCATGTCAACCATATGTATTCTTTTGAATCCTTCTAAGTTGATCTCTTTTCCATTATATTCTATCTTTGTAGTTCCTAATACTTCCTTAGCACAACTTGTGATGATCTCTTCTGTAAGATCCATTATATCTTCAAAGTCAGCATATGCCTGATACAGTTCCATCATTGTAAATTCAGGGTTATGTCTGGTAGATATTCCCTCATTTCTAAAGTTTCTATTGATCTCAAATACCTTATCAAATCCACCAACAATTAACCTTTTCAGATATAATTCCGGAGCTATTCTCAGGTATAATTCCATATCTAAAGCGTTATGGTGTGTTACAAATGGTCTTGCAGAAGCTCCACCAACTATTGGATGCATCATAGGAGTTTCCACTTCTAAAAAGTCCTTTTCTGTCAGCATCTTTCTAATATGGCTTATAATCTTAGTTCTTTTTATAAATGTATCTTTAACTTCTTTGTTCATGATAAGGTCTACATATCTTTGTCTATATCTAGTTTCTACGTCTGTTAATCCGTGGAATTTATCCGGTAACGGTTTGATATTTTTAGATAAAAATTCAAATTCAAGTGCTCTTAGAGTGAATTCTCCCTTACCTGTTCTAAATACTCCACCTTTGATACCTATAAAGTCTCCGGTTCCAATTTTACTCATTATTTCAAATGCTTCATCTCCAACTACATCTTTTCTGATGTAAAATTGGATTCTTCCAGTCTGGTCTTCAATATGACCAAATACTGCTTTTTTTCCTGCCGGCCTGAATGCCATGATTCTTCCTGCAGTTTGGAATGTTTTATTATAATTTTCAGGATCTTTATCGAATTCAACCTCTGAATTTATAATATCTTCTACCATATTTAATTTACTGTACTTTCTACCAAATGGTTCGATTCCCATTGCTTTGATCTCTTCTACCTTGTTCCACTTGTCTTGGACAATGTGGTCATTATTTTCAACTGTTTGATTCATCCTCTACCTCTTTCTCTAATTTATTTTTATTTAATTTTTCTATTTTTAATATATATATCCTCCCCCTGTTACTGAGGGTAGTGTTTGGAAACTTTTTAATTAATGTTCTAAAATACTCGGAACTCTCATCATAGTTTTCTAGATTATAGTAGATCATCCCGCCTAAGTAGTAATAACCTCCAAAATATTCATCATCTAAAACTTTTATATCTATTGATTTTAAGTTTTTTTCTGCCAGCTCAAATTCATTTAAATTATAATACAGATCCACCAGCTTATAGTAGATATTACTTTTTAAGTCAGATGATATATCTTTTTTTAGAGATCGTTTATAATATAGTTCGGCCTCTTGCAGCCTCCCCTCTTTTGTATATTTCTCTGCAGTTCAAGTCGGATGTAGCCATGTC
>JAUXGP010000230.1 GCA_030621995.1 Psychrilyobacter sp. | reverse complement strand
TTCACAGGCTTCCCTGGCGTTCTCCAATAAATTCCCAACTATTACAACCAGATCATTGGTGTCTATCTCGCCGTGGGTTTTATCTAATTTAGTTTTTTCATCTACCTTAAAATCTATCCTGTGTTCCCTGGCTAAGCTCATCTTTGCCAGGATAAGTGCTTCTATTATCGGGTCTTTTACTCCTACAACATTGTGTTTTTCATTCTCAACTTCATATTCTAAGTAGAGGATATAGTCTTTAGCTTTCTCATATTCCTCCAGCTGCAGCAGCCCGGAAACTACATGGATCTTATTCTTAAATTCATGGACGTTGGCTCTCATGGAGTTGATTATCTGACCAACTCCCGTTATCTCCCTAGCTACCCTTTTTACCTCTCCTCCATCCCTCAGGATAAAGATAACATCCAGTATTTTTTTTGTTTTATTTAATTTTATTGCACTTACAAATAATTTTCCACCCTCTACCATTATCTCCCTGTCGTTAAACCCGGATTGTGTTTCTATCACTGTTTCAAATAACCGTTTAAATATCACATCATCCTTTAGAGTCAGCATATTTTGAGCCGCTATATTGGTGTTAGTAATCTCTCCCTTGTTGTTTATCGCTACTATCCCCTCATGCATATTATCAAATATCACTTTTTTTTCAGCATAAAATCTTCCTATTTCCACAGGTTCATATCCGAAAATTTCTTTTTTTATACTCTCGGCCAAAAAATATGATAAAAAGGCTCCAAGCGAAAGGATTATAAAAAATAAAAATATCGATTCAAAAATAAAATTATTTTTCCACTTATCCCGTTCTACCTGCAATTTTCCCACACTTATAAATCCTATCTGCTTCCCCCTGTAATCTATAGGTACAAATTTTCTAAGCGACACTCCCTGGGTTCCCTTGGCCATTGAAAAATATGACTTCCCCTCTTCTACAACTGCCTTTTCATCTCCACCCTTAAATATTTCCCCTATATACTGCGGATCTCTGTGGGAATATCTTCTGCTCTCCATATCCGCTACCGTTATAAAATCTACATCCTCTAATTCAGACCATATTTTATTGGTATAAGCCTGTATATTCTTGGAGTTTTTTTTATATAAATTTTCTATTATAAAGGGATCCTGACTGAGAGTCAGAGCTATATTTCCAAGATTTTTCCGTTCATTCAAATTTTCTATCTGAACTTTAGTTTTAAAAAAAATAAAGTGAGTTATAAGCAATATAACCGTTATCAAAACTACTAAATATATATATATTTTCTTTTCTAACCTCATTCTCTCCCCCTCTTTTTATTAATCGAACTCCTGTGATAAAAGTTTAGCATATTTTTTCAATTTTCTTAAAGGATTTTTTCATCTATGGTAAATATATAATTAGAGGATAACTAAAAATTAGGACAACGAGTAGTCTGCATACATTTTACCATAGACGAGAAGGGGGGAAGGAGATGTCGGAAATATTCAATAAAGAAATTTTAAAAAAACTGAAAGAAGGGCTGAATAAAATAAAAAATCCAATTAAAATTGTTACCTTTGTGGAGAGTGGGAAACCTCTGTGTGATGAGGTGGTCACTATGATGATGCAGTTAGCTGCATTGAATGATAAGATAAAATTTATAGAATATAATTTAATTAAAGACTCCGTTTTAGCTGAAAAATATGGGATTGATAAGGTTCCAGGAACTACATTTTTGGCAGAAAACAGACCTACCGGAATTAAATTCTATGGAATCCCCAGCGGGCATGAGATAAATTCACTTTTATTTGCTATCCTGGAAAGTTCTGGAGTATCAGCTCCATTAGAAACCAAATTAGAAGATGCTGTTAAACAAATCAATAAAAAAATAAATATCAAAGTATTTGTAAGTTTACAATGCCCACACTGCCCCAAGGCTGTGATGACAGCTTATAAAATAGCTCTCTTAAATAAAAACATTGATGCTGAGATGATACAGACCAATCTATACAGTGATCTTTCCACTAAATTTGGGATAAGTTCTGTCCCCAGGATTTTTTTCAATGATAAAGATGACCTGCTGGGTGTACAGCCCATAGAGATGTTTATTGAAAAATTAAAAAAAGTATAAAAATATGAAAGTTATACAGATCAAAAAAATCCCTGAAAATCAGGGATTTTTTTATCTAGCCCCCAAGGAGGGCACTGTATTATTTAGTGATTTTAACTATCTTCTTTTTTCCTGCTCTTACTATCATTCCATCTTCTATCTTTATCATTGCTTTTACATCTTTAACTGCCACGTCATTTATCTTAAATCCACCTTGAGTGATAAGTCTTCTGGCATCAGATGTTCCCTTAAAGAAGTTTAACTTTTTAACCAATAGGTCGATTGCTCCTACTTCATCTTCATCTACCTTTACCTCTGGCAGGTCTACATCCATATTTCTCTTGGAAAATACATTTTCAAACCAGTCACGAGCTTTTCTTCCCTCTTCCTCATTGTGGTAGATAGTTACTATCTCTGCTCCCAGTCTCTTCTTACAATCCATAGGATGGATACTGCCGTCTGCTACTCCTGCTTTTAATTTGGCGATCTCTTCTATAGGAACATCTGTAGCTACCTCATAGTAATTCCACATAAGATCATCTGAGATAGACATTACCTTTCCAAACATATCGTTGGGAGCTTCTGTTATACCAATGTAGTTATTCAATGATTTGGACATCTTTTCTACTCCGTCCAATCCCTCTAAGATAGGCATCATCATACATACTTGAGGCTCTGTTCCTGCATTTCTCTGCAGATCTCTACCTCTTAACAGGTTGAACGTCTGTTCAGTTGCTCCTAATTCTACATCGGCATCTATTGCTACAGAGTCATATCCCTGTAAGATCGGGTACATAAATTCTACCAGTGATACAGGCTTTCCTGCTGCCAATCTTTTGGAAAAATCATCTCTTTGGATCATCTGCGCCACTGTAAATTGAGATAACAATTTCAATACATCCTCTAATTTTAATTTTTCCAGCCAGTCACCGTTGTATACTACCTCTGTTTTTTCCATATCTAAGATTAACTTTAATTGATCCAGGTAAGTCTGGATATTCTTTGTGATATCTTCAGAAGACAGCATCGGTCTGGTTTCTGATTTCCCTGTAGGATCTCCTATTCTGGCTGTAAATGTACCGATTAAAAATTTTACTCTATGCCCCAGATCTTGAAACTGCTTTAATTTTCTAAGGGGTACTGCATGACCTATGTGTAAGTCAGAACCTGTAGGATCTATTCCTAATTTTACGATTAACGGAGTGTTTGTCTCCAGTGATTTCTTAAGTTTTTTTTCTAATTCCTTCTCAGAAATCAGTTCCTCTACCCCTCTTTTTAATATATTTAACTGTCTTTGTACCTCTGCATTG
>JAUXGP010000231.1 GCA_030621995.1 Psychrilyobacter sp. | reverse complement strand
TAATCAGAAACCAGAGGATAAGGATGCCGCTGTTTGTAAAAAAAAGTGATGATGAGGGGATAGAATTTTTCTATATGGGAGATCTGACTCCTAAGGAAGACGGGATAAAAGAAACCATAATAAAGGATAAAAGGGGAAAACATGTCTCGGTGGTAGGGATAGAGTGCAGCTTAAACAGGAATGTGGAAGACGGGATGTACAGATATCTGATGGAGGAGTAAAATTTGATCTGAATGAAAATTAAAAAAGAGTTTTAAACACAGAAAATATATTTTAGATTCATAGAAACCCCCTTTAATGTTTGGTGGTGGATACATCGGGGAGGATTTTTCTATGGATCTTTTTTTTGTATTTAATTATATAATGTAAGTAAAAAAACTATTCCTAAAATGAAATAA
This sequence comes from Psychrilyobacter sp., assembly GCA_030621995.1. Lineage (GTDB taxonomy): Bacteria > Fusobacteriota > Fusobacteriia > Fusobacteriales > Fusobacteriaceae > Psychrilyobacter. The sequence goes on along the minus strand of JAUXGP010000231.1, from coordinate 2,942 downwards.
ATAACTTAGAATAGGTTTCTTTATGCAAAATAGTTGCAGAAAGTAACTATGTATGTTAAAATGGTTGCATAAAGAAACTAAGTTTGAGAGGTGATATATGAAAAAATATGATGAATTAGTTAAAGAATGGAGAGAAAGAAGAAAGAATATGCTGTCTGATAAAGAAAATCCTATTTGTAACTGGGATGATACAGACGTTTTATATTTCAGAGAAAATAAAGGGAAAAAAATCACAGACAATAATCCTTATGTCAATATTTTAGATGTTGAAGAGTTTGAATTATTACTAGAAAATGAACCTTATCCCTTGTCTCCCCCTGCTATGGCAAGAGCAGGGAATCCTAAAAGTAAAACTGGAGAATTTTTTAAAGTGATGCACAAAGAGGTAACCGGGGATGAGATGCATTACTTTAAAGACCAAAAAATTTCCATGGAAAGAATTATGAAAGAGATAAAAAATGGTGCTCCTGAACCCAATCCAGATAAAAAAATGGATCTTTATAAATTAAAAGCTGAAATGAAAAAGTATGCTAATAGTTTAGGATTTTCAAGTGTCGGTGTAACAAAAGTAGACAGGAGATATATTTCTGCCGGATATGAAAATGAAATATCTTATGATACCATTATTTTATTGGGGTATGAGATGCCCAAAGAGATAATCGAGAACTATCCAAAGCCCCAGGGAGAATTAGCTGCTTTTTATGCATATACTGGTTGTGCACGGAATGTTCACAAGGTTGCAGATTTTATAAGAGATAAAGGTTATCAATGCCAGGCCAGAGACTGGAAAGGTGCTATTAAATATCCGCCCCATGCTGTAAATGCAGGGTTAGGTAATTATTCAACCTATGGTGTTTTTACCACTCCAGAAGCCGGAACTCGTCTTAAATATTGTGCCATTTTAATAGATGAACTGCCGATAGATGAACCTAAAGATTTTAATATTGAAGAATTTTGTTCAAGATGCAGAATGTGCCAAAAATCATGTCCTTCAAAATCCATCCCCAAGGAAGAAAAGATCCATAAGGGAATTCTTAAGCGTCAAACACGTTTTACTGCTTGTTTTGAGCTTATGACAACAGACAAAGAGTGCATGAAGTGTGTGAGAGTATGTCCTTTTAGTCTTTTTGGATATGAAAAATGTATGGATACCCTGCCGGAATACTATAGGTATAATCTGGCCAAGGAAGATTTAGATATAGAATTTTTAAGAAAAGAAGGTGAAACAGATGGAGAAAAATAAAATAATCCATACTTTTGGAGATATCTGCAATAAAACAGCTGTGGAAATATTTGAGAAAACCACTATCTCGGATATTTTAACTGCATCTAAAGGTATGAAAGAAAACAGAAAGTTAAAAGTGATTCAAATCGGAGGACCGCTGGGGATCTGCATCACTGGAAGGGGTCTTTCTAAGAATATCAATGGATTTAAAAAGTTTCTAAATGGAAATATGATAGCTTTTTTAAATGATTTATTCTGCCCGGTAGACTATATGAGATTTTTAACAAGATTTTTAATAAGAGAACTTAAAATTGATAATGAGAATATAAGAAAATTAAATCAATTGGTTGAAAAAATAACCCAGGGAAGGGGAGATATACAGACATTGGAAGATATTAAAAAATATCTTGTTTTTGGAAAAACAGTGGCAGAAAAACGTATGGCAGATATATTTTTATTTCTTATGGATGAATTTAAAGATGAAGTTTTAGAGCATATCCTGGATAAAAAATGCCAGACCGGCATCTGCAGAACTCTCATTACTGCACAGTGCATCAATGCATGTCCTGCTGAAGTTTATATTCCCGGATATATCGAACTTATGAAAAATGATAAATATGAGAAGGCATATGATCTTATGAGAAAAAATAATCCCCTTTCTTTTATATGCGGGAAGATATGTGCCAGGCCTTGTGAAGACAGATGCAGGAGAAAAGAGATAGAAAGTACAGTAGGAGTCCGGGCTCTGAAAAGATTTACAGGTGATCTAGTGGTTAACAATAAAGAATATACCGAAAGTAAATTGGAATCTAATTCTAAAAAAATTGCTGTTGTAGGCGGTGGACCTGCCGGGATCAGTGCTTCATATTACCTGGCTAAAACCGGATATGATGTTACTGTTTATGAAGCGTCTTCTGTTGTTGGGGGGATGCTTGCAATGGGAATACCAGAATATAGATTACCTCAAAAAACTATTGATGATGAAGTGGAATTGATTACAAACCTTGGAGTAAAAATAATTAAAAACACAAGGATAGGAAAAGATATTCAATTGAAAACTTTAAGAGATAAGAATGATGCGGTTTTATTAGCTTCTGGATGTCATATAGGAAATAAATTTGGTCCAGAATCAGAAAATATTGAAGCAGCCATAAAATTTTTAAAAGAAGTTAAAATTGATAAGAGAAAGACAATCGGAAAAAATGTATTGGTTATAGGTGGCGGGGATGTCGCTATGGATGCGGCGAGAACAGCCCTTAGATTAGAAGCCGATGTTGTTGTTGCTTCTTTAGAGAGTTTTGATCAGATGCCCAGTAAAGAGGAAAAGAATGAAGCCAGGGAAGAGGGAGTTAATTTTATAAATCAGTATGGAATAAAAACTATCGAAGTAGAAGGAGAAAAACTTTTAGTTACCTTAAAAAAATGTTTAAGTCTAGAAAAAGACGGCAGGTTCGATCCTGAATATGATGAAAATGATATTAAAACTTTTAAAGTAGATAATTTACTTATGGCAATTGGTCAAAGATCGGATAATACTTATTTAGATGAAGATATCGAAGTAATAAATGGCTGGGTTAAAATAGATAAATATTCATTTAAAACTACAGCTAAAAATGTTTATGCTATAGGAGATATGTATAGACCTGGAATAGCTATAAGGGCTATTGCAGAAGCTAAAAAAGTGGCGGCAGCTATAGATGAAGGTTTAGGAGGAGAT
>JAUXGP010000154.1 GCA_030621995.1 Psychrilyobacter sp. | reverse complement strand
TGGTTTAACTAATCTAGTCTTCGACATTTTTTTTACTCCTTCAATGTGTTTCTTAATTTTTTCAGATATCAGTTTATAAATATTAAGCCCTGTTTTTTTAATGTTTTTTAATTATAATTTCTATATTTTCACCTGCTGATATTTCTGCATAACCTCCGATGGGAAAGGTAAACTGCGGGGTGGTGTGTCCAAAATCTGCATTATAAATAATCGGCATATTTTTTAACTCTGCCTTTGTATTTATTATTTTTTCAAACAGATCTTCTTCCATCTTTGATTTCATTTGAAATCTCCCGAACACTATCCCTTTAACCTTTTCAAAGTTTGGCTGATGAATCAAAGACTGCAGGTCTCTGTCAAAAGTTTCAGGTGAGGTCATCTCATCATCTTCTAAAAACAATATTGTATCCGTTAAATCCGGCATAAATTCTGTTCCCTGCAGCAGGTTCAGTGTACATAAATTACCGCCGATTATTTTCCCCTCTGCCCTTCCCTTTCCCAAGGATTTATAGCCATTATTTTTATTAAATACTCTGACTTCCTGATTTAAAAACCAGAGGTCATCACTCCACATTTCTGAAGGCTCTACCTTATATTCACCCTCTGAAAACATACATTTTTTAAAGTATTCACCGGTATAATCAATCCCTTTTTTCATTCCAAAAGTAGAATAATGAGGCCCGGAATATGTAACCAGGCCGGTTTTACTGTAGATGGCATTTGAAAGAGCCGTTATATCCGAATAACCGCAGAGTATTTTAGGATTATTTTTTATCAGATCGTAGTCTATATATTTCAAGAGCTGGTTTGAATTATATCCTCCTATTACAGTGAGGATGCACTTCACATTTTTATCGGCAAAAGCCTCATGCAGGTCTGCTATCCTCTCCTCTATGGAAGAAGATGTAAAATCATCACTTATCTCACAGTTCTTGGAAAAAGTTACCTTTAATCCCAGTTCAGCAAGACATCTATTTGCATAATCCCTGGTTTCTTCACTTATCATCTTTAAACTTCTCGATGGTGCAATTATTCTGATCTCATCATTATATTTTAATTTCTCTGGTATCCTCATCTAAATCTCTCCTTTTTTTATAAAATTTTATATTTTTTATTTAAAATTCTGACAATTTATTTTTTCCCTGCCTTTAGGATTAAAAAATTAGGTTTATGGAAATCCTGTATCATCTTTGGAATGAGCTTTATATCCTCTTCACTGGGTAATGGTTCTAAAATCTTCTCTATTTGAAACCCGCATTCATTCAGTGTATTTATGATCTCTGAAAAAGTTCTATGATATTTGATAACACCGTCAATAAACCATGTCACTTCTCTTTTCCCACTCTCCATATAATGAGCTAAGTTATAATGAATACCCATTCCATTCTCATCCCTTGTCCACCTCTGCCCCTTTTTATGTGCTGTACTTAAGGGATGTTCTTGAGAATATATAAATAATCCATTGCTGTCTAGCAGAGTATTTATATTCAATAATAATTTTTTAAAATCTTTAATATAATGAAGTGCCAGGGAACTATATATAAGATCAAATTTCCCTGATAACTTTTCTATCTTATCTATATCACCCTGCAGATACTCAATATTCATATGGAAATTTTCTTTTTCTGCAACTTCTAACATTTTTTTAGAGATATCAATACCTACAACCTTTTTCGCTCCCTTTTCTATAAAGTAAGTACAGCTTTCCCCATAGCCGCAGCCTAGATCCAAGATTCTTTTTCCCTTTAAATCCGGCAGCAAACTTTTTATTGCAGGCTGTTCCTGTAACTTATTATAATTATTTTCCTGTTCTCTGAGATCCCTATACCCTTCAAAGAATATTTCATTGTCATAAACATTTTGACTCTTTCCCATTATTTGTCACCCCTATTTTTTTACTCCTATTTAAAATATTATCCCCATCATAATATCCGCTTCAAAGTCCCCCTTTGAATTTTTAATCCTCTGCCTCATCTTTCCCTCTACTTCAAATCCTAAACTTTCATAAAATTTTAAAGCTTTTTTATTGCTCTCCCTGGCTATCAATTCCATCCTTGAAATCCCCTCTAATTTCTTCCCTTCCTTTATTAATTTTAAGAATATTTTTTTACCGATGCCTTCCCCACAAAAATCAGGAGATACAACTATGGTTATATTTGATAACACATGATCAAAAACCCTTAATCCGATTTTATATCCATGGATCTCTCCTACTATAACCCCGTCTTTTTCAGCCACTATAAAAATACCATCATTCAATGCACTTTTTATAAATCCTTCCACATATTCTCTGGTAACTTCATCTTCAAACCGAGCTATCCCTCCTTCTATTTTGGAGACTTTTTTATATAATCTATATACCTTATCTAGATCATCTATTCCGCCTTTTCTAATATTCATATTTTAATTTTCCTCCATTAAATTATATTTCCTCTCACTTCCCTCTGACTTTTCCCATATCTAAACTTCAGTTATATCTATCCTTTTATTTTTAAACCTTACCTTTCCCCTTGTATATTTCTTATATTCTATAGCTTCAAGGGGACAATAATTAATACACCTGAGACAGCCTTCACAGTGATTATCCCAAATAACTTTATCTCCTACTTTTATATTGTCCACCGGGCATATTTTTTCACAAAATCCACACAAAGTACACTTTTCATTAGTTTTAAACCCTCGTTTAGCTCCTTTAAAATACCACATAGCCAATTTGTAAACAGGAAGCAATAAATAATATTCAAAACTCCTGCTTATTTTATTTACTTTCATAGTTTTTATCTCTTTGATCATCTTACCTATCTCTTCATCCGCTACTCTATAAATCTCTTCATTTTTTTCATCCCTGCTTTTTTTACTGGTAAATACCGTGTCTGATGCTGACATTTTAATCTCTTTATTATAGTTAAAAGTCATTAAATTATTTACCTGTTTGAATGTTCCTCCATAGTAACCAGCATAGGTTAGGATAAAAAAAGAATAAGTAGATTTATTTTTAACTCTTTTTAAAAATTTAACTACTACATCCGGTATTCCAAAGGCATAACAAGGAACTACAACTCCTACCCTTTCTTCTAATATTATATTTTCTTCTATTTTTGCTATATCTACTAATATTCCATTGGTTTTCTTCGCTATTTTTTTTGCCACATAGTAGGAGTTTCCCGATCCGCTAAAATAATATATTTTCATAGTACCTCCCGATTTTTATATAATTTATCCATTCCTAATTTTTCATCCAATTCCTTGAGATATCGAAAAAATAGCATCCCTGAACCTAGGAATATAATTACCCCTACGAAAAATGAAATCATATTAGGAGAATATCCCATATATTCTTCTGCTACACTTATAATTGGAGCAAATATATTGTTAGTCATGTGTAAAACAATACACAAGATCAAAGAATTTGTTTTATAATAGATCATCCCTAAAATCAATCCTATAAGTGTTGCATTGACAGATTGATGGATATTAAAATGCCATGCTCCAAATATCAATGCAGAGATAATTATAGCTTTCTTAGGATTATAGCGATTTAATAATCCTGCCAGGATAATTCCCCTCATAAATATTTCTTCGAAAATAGGAATTACTGTCGCTCCAAAAAAAAATTCATAATATGGATGTAGTTCCATATCTTTAAGCGCTTCTTTAAACCACCCATTAAGTGGAATTTTATCTATAATCACTCCAATGGAACTTTGGTACCAAAGATAATATCCTATGATCACTAAAATAACAGATAACAATAATTTACAGTTTAATTTCCCTACATATTTTATCTTAAAGTTATTATCACTGATTTTTTTAGCATTTTTAACAGCTAATATTACTATTATTATTCTTAAAATTATCTTTCCCAACATTCCTATTATCTCTTTGGTATTCTCCATATTTTCAAAAGAAATGCTATCGTATATCCCAGAAAATGGACCTCCTATAAGGGCTGATATTATAAGCGTATAAAATACGACTATCCATACAGCCCCTAAAACAGATAATTCAAATTTACTTTTACTTGCTTGATTTTCCATATCACACCTCTTTACTTATAATATTTTTCCCATATAATATTCATCTATAAATTTCCCGTCCAGTAAAATACTCTTTTCCTTGATTCCTTCTATCTTAAATCCAATTTTCTTATATAAATTAATAGCCTTTTCGTTGTGAGTCATTACAGTTAACTCAAGTCTCCTGATATTATTTTCTCTAGCCCATCTTTCAAGTTCTCTAAAAAGTTCTTTTCCTATTCCTCTTCCACAATGGATTTTGAGAATTCCAATAATTATATAAACTGTATGTTTTATCCTGTTGGCAGTTCCTCTTCTGCCAGTTAAGAATCCAACCAGTTTTTTCTCCTCCTCTACAACATACATAAAGGAATCTTTAAGATTGTTTTGAATTATTGATTTAATTATATCGGAGTCTTTTTTTCTTTCTTCTGGTTCAATCATCATGAACTTGGTTTCATTGTCTAGTTCAATCAATAGGTTTAAAAATGATTCAGCATCATTTTCGTGTATTTGTCTGATATTCATATTTTTTCTCCTCTTAAAAAAAATTTCTATTTCACTTACAAGTATACCCCCCTAAAAATCAATTTCAAAACAATAATTAAATATTACTTAAATTTCAATCATCTATCCTATCTATAAAATCACCCTAAACTTATAAAGTATAATCTGAATTTATCTTTTAAAAATAAATTCACGAGATAAAACAAGTTCTTTAGTAAACAATATCTC
>JAUXGP010000142.1 GCA_030621995.1 Psychrilyobacter sp. | reverse complement strand
ATATAGTATGAAATTAGATAAGATTGAATATATAGATAGAAAGACAAATAAGGTATCAATAGAAAATGTACCAGGAGAAGGGTTTTTAAAATTTTTATACCATAATCCATTTGGAAAATTACCCTTGGAGTTATTGGTAAAGAGAAAATGCCTGTCCTCTTTTTACGGGAAATTGATGGATAAAAAAAATTCGATCAATAAGATAGAAGATTTTGTAAAGAATAACCATATAGATATGAGTGAATCAGAAAAAAAAGTGGAAGACTTTACCTCTTTCAATGATTTTTTCTATAGAAAATTAAAGCCCAATGCAAGAAAGATAGAGGACGGGTTGGTGTCTCCTGCCGATGGGAAGGCAATAGGGTTTAAAAATATCAACGATTGGGATAAATTCTTTGTAAAAGGAAGTGAATTTTGTTTAGAAAAATATCTGAATAATAAAGAGTTGTGGAAAAAATACAGAGGTGGGAGTATGATAATTGTAAGGTTAGCTCCAGCAGATTATCATAGATATCATTTTCCGGCTGACGGTAAAATCGGCAGCAGAAATAAGATAAACGGATACTATTATTCTGTATCACCCTATGCAATAAAAGATAATTTCGGAGTATTCTGTGAAAACCAGAGAGAGTTAACTACCTTGGAAACCATTGAATATGGAGATATATTGATCTCAGAGGTAGGAGCTACCATGGTAGGAGGGATCGAGCAAACTTATATCCCTGATACGAACGTTAAAAAGGGAGAAGAAAAGGGATATTTCACCTTTGGAGGTTCTTCGGTACTGTTGTTGTTTGAAAAAGGTAAGGTTAGGATAGATGACGATATTTTAAAGAATACAAAAAATGGCTATGAAACCAAGGTATCTATGGGTGAAAAAATAGGAGAATAGAGATGTATTTTAAAAGGGGAGACCTGATAATCTATGGCCTGATTATAGGATTTTTTTTGACTTTAGGGATGAATGTCCATAAAATTAAGGAAACTAAAGCAGAGAGAGCTGAAATATATGTAAATAATAAATTAAAATATACATATAAACTGCAAATAAAAGAAGAAACCTTCTATATCGATACGGATATCGGCGGGGTAGGAATAAAGTTAAAAGATAATAAGATAAGGGTAACCTCCTCATATTCTCCCAGGAAACTATGTGTTAAGCAGGGGTGGATAGAGAGATCGGGACAGACCATTATAGGAGTTCCGGATAAACTCCTAATAAAGATAGTGGGAAAAGAAGAAGCTGATGTAGATTTTATCTTGCGGTAGATTCTATTTAAATATAATGAAGAAAGGTGAGTTCTGTAAAATATAGAATTCATTTTTTTTATATATTTTTTTTATTATCTAGGAAATTATCGCAAAATACTAGTAGTAGACTTCGTAAACATAGAATTTTGCGATAAAATTTATGGAATAAATAAAAATTTATAAAAACCTAGATTATGACTAATTGGATGCAATGCCATGTTGCTTTTTTATTTCTAAAATTAAAAGCTTCAGAATCAATTTTTAAATTGTTTTAAAGGAATAAGTAACTATACCGTTTTCTATTCTATAGTAAAGATAATTAGGATAAAAGTAAAAAAGTAATTAACAATCAATGGATATATTGGTAATTGTGTGTATAACAATATTTTTTAAAACTTGTATATACAAGTTTTGCATATTAGGTTATAATAAGAAAAATAATAAATCATACAGGAGGATGAAGATGTATCCATTAAAATTTAAAAAATGTTTTATAGAAAAGATATGGGGGGGGAGAGCTTTTGAGGAGGCTCTTGATATGTCACTACCAACTGAAAATACTTATGGTGAATCATGGGAAGTGAGTTCACATAAAAATGGAATGTCCTACGTTGAATCAGCTAAGTTTGCAGGGAAGAGTTTAGAGGAACTAGTGATAGAGTTTGGTTCTGCTTTGTTAGGAGAGGAAGTTATCGAAAGATTTGGAGGAAAATTTCCCGTACTAATAAAATATCTGGATGTAAATGACAGACTGTCTGTACAGGTACACCCAAGTGATGAGTATGCCCTGAGGGTAGAAAAGGAGTTTGGGAAATCGGAAGCATGGTATATTATAGAGGCCAGCGATGATGCGAGGCTTATCATGGGAACTAAAGATGGAGTAACTAAGGAAGAGTTCCTGGCAAAATCTAAAAACAATGAATTTGATGATTTATTTAATATAATCTCTGTAAAAAAGGGGGATTGTATCAATGTAAATCCAGGTCTTGTACATGCAAGTCTTGAAGGCTCCGTACTCATGTGTGAAACCCAGCAGAACTCAGATACCACTTATAGAATTTATGACTTTGACAGAAAGGTGAATGGAGAACTAAGAGAACTTCACCTTGATAAAGCCGCAGACGTAATAAACTTCGATGAAAAACCTGTAATTACCAGTGATAAATCAAGAACTACTATTAAATTAGTGGGAGCTGATAAGCAGGAAGTAATAAGAGGAGAATATTTCCATATCGATAAGCTGGTAGTTGACGGAATATTCATAGACGAAGTTAATGCAAACTTCAAGGTGTACTCTATTTTAGATGGAGAGGGAACTATCCTTTATTCTGGAAATAGATATAGTGCAGTCAAGGGAGATACTTACTTTATTCCGGCGGGATTAGAGGTGTCTGTAGAAGGGAAGGTCGAGATACTAAAATCATTTCTTTAAAAAATCAGATGAATTATGAAAAAGAGCTTATTGAAGATATTCGGTAAGCTCTTTTTCACCTTTATTATGCAAGAAGGAATTAAAAGAGTGTAATATAAAAGATGTATAGACAAGTAACGAGGGATAAAGTATAATATGGTAATGGTAATATGTCGGTAAAAGTAGGAGAAATAAAATGATTTTGACCAAATATGAAGAAATTGAAAATTTTATATTAAAGGGAATACAGAGTAATATCTATAAGGCAGATGAGAAGGTGCCATCTGAAAATAAATTGGCTGAATCTTTTGCCGTGAGCCGGATGACAGCAAGAAAAGCTCTGGACAGCCTGGTAACGAGGGGATACCTATATAAAATAAAAGGGAAGGGTACCTATGTAAAAGATAATGAAAACAGAGATGATATCTATTTAGATGAAATGATAGGATTCACCCGAAGAGTAGAAAGGAGTGGAAAAACTCCAAGAACTGAAGTGAAAACTTTTGAAATAAGAAAACCAAGTAGAAAAACAGCAGCTAAACTTGGGATTTCTAGAAATGAAGACATATTTTATATAGAAAGAATAAGACATATAAATGATGAGCCTGTGATACTAGAAATAACTTATATGCCGGTAAAAGTCTCTCCGGATCTGACTAAGGAAGAGATCAAAAAATCTAAATATGCTTATCTTAGGAAACGTAATCACAGAATATCAGAGATGGTAAAGGAATATATTCCTGTTATACCTAATCTTGAAGTAAGGAAATTATTATTGTTAGACAAAAATATGGTAATGTTTAAGATTGAGCTTATATCAAAATTAGAGGACTCATCTATATTTGAATATACAAAGTTATATTATAATCAGAATAAGTATAGATTTCTTCAGATAACCAAAAGTTCCAAAGTTGATTAAAATCAATTTTGGAACTTTTAAGTTTAAATTAATGATAAATCAATGTGCTGTTGAATGTGAGGATAATATAAAAAAAAAATTGACAAAGTTATCATAAAGAGATAGAATAGTTTCATAAGAAGAACAAGAGTCCTGTAAAAGGACATTTTTTTCTACCAAACAACTTGTATATACAGTCTTTGTTAAAGGGGATTGTAAAAAATTTTAAACATCAGTCTTGTATATACAAGACAATTCAAAGGAGGGGTTTATGGACTTCAGGAGTTTAACAAATGAAAATCTGGTATTTTTAAATTCAGATTTTAAAAACAAGGAAGAAATACTAAATGTCTTTATAGACAAATTATACTCAGAGAGGAAGATTACTTCTAAGGAAGGATTTAAAAAAGCTATAATGGAGAGAGAAGCATTATCACCTACTGGAATCGGAGAAGGGCTTGCCATTCCTCATGGTAAATCAGATTTCGTAAAAGAGCCTACAATCTGTATAGCTTTACTAAAAAATGATATGGAATGGGAGACTTTAGATGACGAGCCAGTAAATTTTGTTATCTTAATTGCTATTCCTATGGCTCAGGCAGGAGATACCCATGTGGAGATTCTTGCTAAGTTGACTACAAAACTTGCAGATGATGATTTCAGAGATGATTTAGTTAATTCGTCAACTGCTAAAGAAGTTATTGAAAAACTAAATGTAGGTGAAGAGATAAAGAAAGAGGTAGTATTTGATTCAAATGCAAAAACTATCGTTGCAGTAACAGCTTGTCCTGCAGGAATAGCACATACGTATATGGCAGCAGAAGCCCTTGAAAAAGCTGGTAGAAAACTAGGGGTAAATGTAAAAGTAGAAAAGCAGGGAGCAATGGGTATAGAGGACAGAATTACAGATGAAGACCTTAACAATGCAGTTGCAGTTGTATTTGCTGTGGAAGTTGCAGTAAAAGAAGCTGAAAGGTTTGATGGAATTCCAGTAGTAGAGACATCAGTGGCTGATCCTCTAAGAAGAGCAGAAGAAATTATAAAAGAGGCTCTTAAGGCAGGGAAAGAAGGAAGAACAGCTGGTAAAAGAGCTGCGACTCCTAAGAAGAAAATGACAGCTGGAGAGGAAGCTAAAAAAGCCCTTCTAAATGGTATATCACATATAGTTCCTCTAATCGTAGCAGGTGGTACAGTACTTGCGGTAGCAGTATTAATAAAAGAAATATTTGGACTTCAGGAATTATATGGTCAAGCAGAATCTTGGTTATGGATGTATAGAAAACTTTCTGGTGGAATGCTAGGAACTCTTATGGTACCAGTACTTGCCGCATATATGTCTTTCTCTCTAGCAGATAAGCCTGGACTAGCACCTGGATTCGCAGCGGGACTTGCCGCCAATCTTATTGGCAGTGGATTCCTAGGTGGTATCGCCGGAGGTTTCATCGCCGGTTATACAATGAAATGGGTTAAGAAAAATGTAAGAGGTCCAAAAAGTTTAAACGGATTCTTTACCTTCTATCTTTATCCAGTAATGGGTACTTTAATAGCAGGTTCACTTATGTTATTT
>JAUXGP010000109.1 GCA_030621995.1 Psychrilyobacter sp. | reverse complement strand
TAGTTTTCTATGGATATTATTTTCCGATAAAATACTTTTTCTCCTAACTCAGGATTTATCGTCCTTGCATATTTTAGAGAATTATAAAGGGTTCTTTTTTATTGGTTTGACATCTTTTATATTGTTTAAAATGATAAAAAAAAGTTATTCTAAAATTGAAAACTTAAACGAGCAGCTGCAAAACAGCATTATCGAATTACAAAAGAGTCAAAATCTGTTTATAAATTTTCAGAGAACGGTATAGTCTCAAATAAAAAAAATGAAAGCAGGATTTTAAAAGAAATCAGAAATAAAAATTCGTCCTTGACCCAGATAAAAGAATCTCTGTATATTGGAATATTTAAGAATGAAAAAATTATTGGAGGGTTTAATCTGGATATAAGCAAAAACTCCTCTAAATCTTATTCTCACGAGACTATAAATAAAATCCAGGAGATACAGTATCTTTCAAATGGATTCTATAAGATCAAAAAATCCAGTGACTATAAAGTTATGCTGCAAAAAGACATTGTCCAGTCCTTTATTACTGCCCTGGAATTTCATGATCAGTATACCAAAGGTCATTCGGAATCGGTGGCATCATACAGTGTTAAAATAGGAAATTCATTGGATTTGGATGAAAAACAATTGGATGATCTATACTGGGCTGCGGTTATGCATCATATTGGAAAAATAATCATCCCCAATGAAATATTGAATAAAAAAGGTAAATTAAGTGAATCTGAGTATAAAATTATCAAAGAGCATTCTCAGATAGGATATGAAATAGTATCACAGAGTGAGACCTTGAAAGAAATCTCTGAGTATATTTTATACCACCATGAACGCTGGGATGGAAAGGGCTACCCCGAAGGTTTGAAGGCAGATGAAATCCCCCTGTTATCTCAGATTATATCTGTGGCAGATTCATGGCATGCTATGACATCGGAAAGGGTGTATAAAAAACAACTGACCAGAGAAGAAGCTGTAGAAGAACTCCTGAAAAACAGAGGCACACAATTTTCTCCCACGATAGTAGATGCATTTATAAAAATCATTGTTTAAAAAGGACAGCCATATGAATATAAAAAAAAATATTATTAAAATATCAATAATCAGTGCATTGATTCCAATATTCTTTTTAGGAATCTATGGATATTTTTTAGTTAAAAATAAAATGGATGAGAGTGAAATGGAAAAGATAGAGCTTATGTTTCATTCGCAGAAGTCTGAATTTAATTTAATTTTTAATAAATCTAAAGCTTTGTTGGATATAGTTGAAATCTTAGTCAGTGATTATGATGAATTAGAGAGCCGTAAGCAGAATTTAAACCTTATGCTGAGTAATATTGCAGCTGATAATGTTGAGGTTAAAAATATATTCTGGGGGTCAGATAAAGGAAGAATCTACACATCCAATCCAAAACTTCCAGTAAATTATGATCCGAGATCACGGCCCTGGTATATAGGCAGTTTAGAGTCTAGAAATAATAATTTAACCACCATAACCTATGAATTTACAGACGGGAAAAAAGGAACGACTATAACTAAAAAGGTCTACAGCAGGGAGGGGATTTTTAAGGGAATTATCGGATTAGATTTAAATTTTGCTGACCTGGAAAAAAAATTAAAAAAATTTGCCTGGAAAAAAAAAGGAACGATATTTATAATCGATAAATTTGATTCGATTGTTCTAGATTCAGGAAAAAATAATGAAAACTTTCTATTGATCAGGAAATATATGCAAAATCTCTTTCCTGTTAAATTTTCCAAAGGAAATTATTCTGTAAGAAATGTAGCATTATCAACAGATATCTCACGTATAAAAATAAATACTCCCAAGGGAGCAATAATTTTTATTAAAGAATATATTCCAGAATTAGAACTTCTTATGATAGGGGCATCCACGAACGGGAATTAACTGAAACTGGACAGCCATATTAAAATGATAAACACCTTGATAAGGGAAATTTCCAATGGAAATTATAAGAAAGATGAAAATTTTTTTTTAAAATTTATATCTGAAGATTCAGAGCTGAATACCATAAGAAAAGAAATTGAAACACTTCAGATCAGTATAGAGAAAAGAGAGATTAATTTGAAAAATAGTGCTATAACAGACGGCCTTACAGGTGTATACAATAGGAAAGGGTTGGAACTCTGCCTGACAACAGCAATGAGGAAGTATGAACTGTTTGACGACTATGATTTTTCGATAATCATATTTGATATAGATAATTTTAAAAAAATAAATGATACCTATGGGCATATATTCGGAGACAGAGTTTTAAAGTTAATCTGTAAAACATTCATAGAAAATACCGATAAAAATAATCAGATATCCAGGTATGGCGGGGAAGAATTTATAATTATCCTTCAGAATATAAATCGGAAGGAAGGATTTAAAATAGGAGACAGGCTGAGAAAAACAATAGAAAAAATGGAATTTATACATACTTCAGATAAGGAGAAAATAATAAAAATAACTGTAAGCGGAGGAGTAGCTCAGTATGAGGCGGGGCTGGATATAGAACAGCTTATTAAAAAAGCAGATGTGCTGCTGTACAGGGCTAAAAACAACGGTAAAAATAAAATTATGTGTTAAATAAGGGTGTTTTCCAAAACTATCTTGTATTGCAAAAATAGTCAAAATAAGAGCTGCTCCTTACATTGGGAATAGGTTCGGCAATTGGCTGTTCATTTCTATATGGCGGATCAGCATACTGCCTTTTTTTAGCCAGGGGTAAAAAATAAAGAATAAAAAAAATGAGGCTTGACCCTTTTGGGTCAGCCTCATTTTTTTTGAATAATTTTGTCTGCTGTTTTTATAAAATTTGCTCCATCTCATACCATACAGCTCCCCCATGGGTAGAAGCAGATATTCCTATCTTCCGGTATCCCATTCTTTCATACATTCCCATGAGGTTTTCCTTGCAGAGAAGAAGTATTTTTTCCTTTCCCATCTCCCTGGATACCCGGATAAATTCTTTCATCATTATCTTGGCTATCCCTTTTTTTTGATGGACCGGGTCTACAGCTACAGAAAAAATAACTATATTTTTACCCCCATCTTCATGACCGATGAGTCCCTTAAATTCTTCATCTGTTATATCCTCGCGATTGGTAGAACCGCTGTTGATATGGGCTATAATTTCCCCGTTTAATTCTCCCACTATGAACCCTTCTGAAAATTTTTCCAGCCTTATTTTTATATTTTCTTTACAGGCAGCTTCCTCCTCCGGGAATGTTTTTCCTTCCAGGCTAAAACAAGGTTCTAAATCTTCTAATCGGCCATTTCTTATCTTTAATTCCATAATATTCCTCCTAATATTTTAATTTTTATATGAATAAATAAAAATATCCACTGTATATTTTTTAATGAAATTATAGCATATTTTGTATTTAAAAAATCTACAAATATTTTTCAGCCGACTCCCCTGCTGCTGTTCCGGCTTCCTTTATTTTTCTTTCAGGGGAAAGATCTCCCCTATATCCATGAGCCTTATCCTCTCATTCTTTAATTTTTCATACTGATATTTAGGCAGTCCCGGGGGTTCGTCTCCGAGCTTGAAAGTACCCCAATGACCCGGTATCATAAGCCCTCCCCCCAGATCCTCCATGGCAGATATGGATTCCGGCACATTGAGATGACTATCCTGCATAAACCATCTGGGTTCATAGGCTCCTACAGAAACCAGGGCATAGTCTATATCATACTCTTTCCCTATCTCCCTGAATCCCGCAAACCATCCCGAATCTCCACCCAGAAATAAAGTTATGTTTCCGTCCTCCACTATATAAGATCCCCAGAGAGATGTATTTCTGCCCTTAGTTATCCTTTGACTCCAATGCTGTGCCTCTGTAAAAGTGATGTTGTCAATGGATTCATGCCAATTCATCTCCTCTACCCTGTACTTTCCCCACTTCCTCACCAATTCCCCATCTCCCCGGGGAACCAGGATCTCGGTTCCTTCAGGAAGAGCCATAATACTCTTCTTGTCCAGATGGTCATAGTGATTGTGAGTAATGAGAACCCTCAGGTGCCCGTCTTTTGAAATCTCTAAAAGATCATCCAGAGATACAGGGACATCTACATACCTCTTTGAAATCAAAGCTCTTTTGGAAAATACGGGATCCAGGAGGTAAAAGTTGTCGTCGATCCTTATAAAAAATGTCATATGACCTATCCACAGGATGTACCTTCTTTTATTTTTCAGATCTTCAAATTTAACCGGAAGTTTTTCAGGAAGATACTCCCTGTCTTCTATGGGAAACTCACCTGCCTTTGAAAACTTCCATCGCAGAAAATCCTTGAGCCCTTTGGTACTCTTCATCCATGGGTTATAGTACCTTCCATTTTTGTAGTTTGCAGGGTGAAGATCCTCTGTCTTTTGGATTTCCGCTTTTTTTGACTCACTCTCCCTGAATTCTCCCGGGGCAGAGAGAGTTATAAACAGCATAAAAACTATACAGATAATTATCTTCAATTAAATCTCCTCCTTGATCTTTCCTGCTATTGAGAATTACCCCAAAAGAATAAAAATCTACAAATATTTTTCAGCCAATTCTATCGCTGCTATAATTCCTTCCTCTGAAAGTCTTTTCATCGGTTGTCTGCAATATCCTGCATCTACCCCTTGAATTTTCATAATCTCTTTGATTGTCTGGTATAAGCCGTTGGCCAGCATTCCTTCTATCAAATCATTGGTTGTATGCTGGATCTCCCTGGCTTCCCTTATTTTTCCAGCCTTAGCAAGGGTGTATATTTGTTTTGCTCTTATTCCATTTACATTATATGTGCTTCCTATTCCGCCATCCACATCTAGAACCGCTGCCGATAACATCAGCTCATCCAAACCTGCATATATAAGGTGGTCCGGGTATGTTTTTCTAAGTCTTTCCATCAGGAAAAAATCTCCACTGCTGAACTTTACTCCCACTATTTTTTCATTTTCAAAAAGTTCACCGAATTGATCCAGGCTGAGATTTACTCCTGTCAAAGATGGTATAAGATAGATTACCATATAATTTCCGGTGGCATCTATAATTGTATTGTAATAGTTCTTTATCTCCTCAAAATCAAATTTATAGTAAAAAGGAGTCACTGCTGACAGTGCGTCATACCCCAGATCGGTGGCATATTTTCCCAGTTCTACAGCTTCTTTTAAATTTACAGATCCCACCTGTGCCATGAGTTTAACCTGACCTTTGGCTTCATCCATGACGATATCAAAAATTCTTTTTTTCTCCTCTGTAGAGAGCATGAAATTTTCTCCTGTACTTCCGCCTACATATAAGCCGTCCACCTTCATTTTGTAGATATTATGTCTGATAATCTCTCTGGTTCCATTTTCATGAATATTTCCATCTTCATCGAATGCCACCATTAAGGCTGAATAGATACCTCCTAATTTTGTTTTCATTTTTACCCCCTATGTATATTTTAAAAATTAATCCGTAAATTTGGTTTCGTGTATATCTATATTAAATATCTTATAACATTTTTTATCAATATCAAAAAAAAGCTTCCATTTTATCTCTTTATTTGCCTCCTGTGCCCTCTGAAAAACTCCCCCTTGTGATTATACGTCCAGCATTGGAATACATTAAATGAGAAGGCCATTTATTCGTTGATACTATTGGGCTGGAGAGCATATTTTAAAAAACGTCCACTGATGAGAAAAAACGTCTACTGAGGAGACAGATTGTCTTCTCAGTAGACGTTTTCAAGCTATAAATAGGGGTTTAATTACAGTAATTTACAATCTACAATATATTTATATCTTTTTTCATGTTTTTTCAAGATTTTCAAATTCAATAGTTTATCCATAGAGCGATATATTGTAGCCCTAGAAACCCCCAAATAATTTGAGTATTCTGTTGGAGAAAATTCTAATAGAGTATAAGGTTCTATTAGGAGAGCAATCATAAATACCTTATCTGTTTTCGACATATCCCCTTTCCTTAATACACTCTTTATATGGATAATGGGGTCTGATTTATTTTTAATGAGCATAACTAGTTCACCTCCTTTACCCTCTCTCGCCTATCGGCACTCTCCCCCTCAATAGGGGGAAAGACTTTTTAAATCGCTAAACATCAGTTAGTATTTACTTCTCTC
>JAUXGP010000136.1 GCA_030621995.1 Psychrilyobacter sp. | reverse complement strand
TTAGAACAAATAAAGAAAGATCTTATTTCAGGAAAGATTGAAATAAAATAAGTTTGAAATCCTCCAATTTTGGGGGATTTTTTATTCTATAAATTTTTGTTGACTAAGAAACAAAAATGGAGTATTATTTCCTTGTAAACAAAAAGAACATTCGGAGATAGATTATTAAATGGGTGGATATTTTAAAGACAGGAGGAAATTATGAATTTAAATTTAAAAACTTTTGATATGCCGGAAAAACTTAGAGAGTGGGCAGAAAAGCAGGATAAGCATCAGGCTAGACATATAGGAACACATATAGATGTATACAATTATTCTGATTTAGATCTATCTTTAAAACTATGCAGAGGAGTAGTGGTTGATGTCAGAGGTTTGGATGTCATAGATTATGAAAAAATAAAAATAATTGAAGCTGAAAAAGGAGATTTTATTATTTTTAGAACTGGATATATGGAAAAATTCGGCTATGGGACGGAGAAATATTTGAATTTTAAAAGTGCTCCATTTTTGACAGATGAAGCAGTAGATTCCCTCATAGACAGAGGAGTGAAATTTATAGGAATAGATCTTCATGGAATCCAGCATGGGAAAGATCATGTGAAGATAGATAAATATACTGAGTCCAAAGGAACCTATGTAATTGAGAATATGACTAATCTAGACAGAATTTCTGATCTAATTCAATTGAAATTAGAATGGGATCAAAGAGATGGAGCAACAGCTATTCCAGTAGAAATAGAAGTAATAGATATTTTGGGGTAGATTTTATACATTTAGATGGAGTCAGGAGGAATAAATATGGAAAAAATTAAAGAAGAACTTATATTTGAAAAAGTAGTTGAATTTATAGAAAAAGCAGAGGTATATAATGATCTATCCAATAAAAAAAACAACTGGAATCTTTCTCTTTCGGAGATTCACTGTATCGACAACATAGAAAAACTAGGATCTCCAAATGTTACCTTATTGTCAAACACAATGAAGATGACCAGAGGTGGGATTACCAAGATTACAAGAAAATTAATAAAGAAAGAGTTTATAACCGACTTTAAAGAGGAGGGCAATAAAAAAGAGGTGTATTTTAAATTGACCTCAAAGGGGCTGGAAGTTTATTTAGATCATGAGAAGACTCATAAAACAGCGAAAGACAGGGAGATGGGTTTTTATTCAATCTTTACTGGAGAAGAACAGAAAATCATCTTAAAGTTTTTGGAAAAATCAAATAAGCATATGCAGAAAGAGATGGAAAAATTAGGAGAAATAGAAGAATAAAAGATCTTCACTAAATCTTCACATAAGTACAATATAATTTTTGTGATGAAAAACAGGAGGAGAGAGTAGTGAGAAGCAGCTGTTGGTTTAATTTTGATTTTGGAAATTCGATGTTTTTAGGTAGAGGGATATTGATGTTTATATTTTGGATATTAATTGCTATATTCATAGTTTCGATATTCAGAAATGTTTTTATGGAAAAAGCAGGGGGTGTTAGAGGAAATAGAAACGAAAACTTCATGGAAATATTAAAGGAAAGGTATGCCAATGGTGAGATTACAAAGGAAGAATACCAGGAGATAAAACAAAAGTTAAGAGATTAAGGTATAAAAAAACTATGATTTCCTGTCAGGGAATCATAGTTTTTTTATTTTTTAGGAAACTATAAAATAACTTGATACATTAAACCTTGTAAATACTATGATTAGTGCCAGTTTGGGTGCAACGTCACGTTGCTTTTTATATTTCTTTAGAGTATTTTTTTATAGCCTTCTCATCCAGGGTAGTTATACTTCTCCGGTCTTTTTTTATTATTCCTGAATCTGTAAAAAATTTGATGATCCTGGTCAAATTACGATAACTGACATTTAATTCTTCAGATAGTTCATTTAAAGATTTGAAATGTATAAGGTGATCATTTTTAATCAGGTGAAGGGCTAAGATGTTTTTTAGATTAAATCCCTCTTTCAGGAGGATAGCACTGTTCGTTTTTAATAATTTCCGGGTAGAAGCTATGCCTAAAAATCTCCACAGTTGGGAGTTATTCTTTAAATGCGTTTCGATAGCCTTAAATGAGATCCTCATAATAAGAGTATTGTTAGAATTGGCAGCTACGTCAAATAACATAGAAGTTTCTCCTAAATATTCTACATCTCCAAATATTTCTGGCGGGGATAATTTATTTATGAAGATACTCCTCCCGCTGGCTAAAAAAGAGTGAATATCGACTCCTCCAGATACGATAAAATATATATGTTTCACCTCATCTTTGGCGTTGACGATATTTTCCCCCTTGGAGTATTTTTTTAAACTAAATAAATTTATATTTTCCTTGGAAAACAAATTATCCAGTCCGTATGTATCTATAAAATTTTCTATAATTTGAGCACCTTTCATCTATTCTCCTCCATTTCTGCCACCTGTCCTATAATTAACTTATAAAATCTTATATCATATTTTGAGAAGAAAATCAAAATAATAATGATTTAAGAGGAAAAAAAGAAAATATAAGTTATAATATATAGGTATAGCTGTATTATATGGGGAGGCTAAAAATGAGAATAGTTGACATTATCCAAAAGAAAAGGGAAAAAGAGATTTTAACCGATGAGGAGATAAGATTTTTATTAGAAAATTACCAGGCAGGAGAAGTACCTGATTATCAAATTGCATCTTTTTTAATGGCTGTTTATTTTAACGGGATGACTACAGAAGAATTAAAGGTATTTACAGAAACTATGATAGATTCAGGAGAAACAATAGATTTTCCTGGTGTGGAGAAATTCTTGATAGACAAACATTCTACAGGAGGGGTAGGAGATAAGACAACTATCGCCTTGGCTCCTATATTTGGTGCACTGGGAATGGGAACGGCAAAATTATCAGGTAAGGGGCTGGGTCACACCGGTGGAACTATAGATAAATTTGAGTCGATCAAAGGATTTAAATTCAGCAATTCAAAAGAAGAATTAATAAAAATAGTAAATGAAACAGGAACAGGACTCATGGGACAGGCAGATACAATAGTTCCTTTGGATAAAAAATTATATGCACTTAGAGATGTTACGGCTACTGTATCAAGTATTCCGCTTATTGCAAGTTCTATAATGAGTAAAAAATTAGCAGTTCATGCAGATGCAATAATTTTAGACGTAAAGGTAGGATCCGGAGCATTTATGAAGGACCTGACTGAAGCACGTAAATTGGCTCAAACAATGTATGATTTGGGGAAGGCATTTGACAGAAATATCGTATGTATACTGACTAATATGGATGAACCACTGGGAAATGCCGTTGGAAACTCATTGGAGATAGTGGAAGCCGTGGAAACTCTAAAGGGGAATGGACCTTCTGATTTCACTTATTTAGTGGAAGTATTGGGAGCACAGGCATTGATCTTAAAAGGTGATATAAAAACTTTGGAAGAGGGAATCGAAAAAGTAAAGGAAGTTATAGAAAACGGGAAAGCTCTTGAGATGCTGAAAAAATTCATAAAAGGCAGCGGAGGAAATCCGGATATCTGTGACGACTATTCACTGCTTAATATAGCTACTGAAACTTTTGAATTCAATGCAGATGAAAGTGGATATATAAAACATATTGATGCTGAAAAAATAGGTAAGGCTGCTATGATGTTGGGAGCTGGAAGGGCTACAAAAGATGATATAATAGATCATTCAGTGGGGTTAATAATGCATAAGAAGGTGGGAGACCAGTTTGAAGCAGGAGAAGCTATTTTAACTCTATACCATCAAAACAATATGAGAGATGAGATCTTAGAAACTTTAAGGGGTGCTTTTGTATTCGACAAGGAAAAAGTAGAAAAGATACCGACAATATTAGATATGATAGGGTAATTAAGTTAGGGCTAGATTAATTTAAAATGAAAATATAAGGTCAAAAAATTAGTCACGAATTACACAAATTAGCACGAATCAAAGATATAGCTTTTTGACATAGATGTCGTAGATTTAAATAAAATTAACACAGAAAAAGGAATTTAATCTGTGAAAATTAGATTATACATTTAAATTTTTTTCTAATTATAAGAAAATTTAATACTCGTATATCATTAGTGTAATCTGTGTCAGGTGTTTTGGTTTGTATAAATTAGGGGCAAAAACAAAAAAATGGAGGGATAAAAAATCATGGAAATAAACAAGTATATAGATCATACAGTATTAAAGGCAACGACTACAGAGGCAGATATAATCAAATTATGTAAGGAAGCTCGTGAATATAACTTTTTCTCAGTATGCGTAAATGGATCGTATGTTCCTTTAGCTAAGAAACAATTAGAAGGATCAGATGTAAAAATTGCAGCAGTAATAGGATTTCCTTTGGGAGCTATGTCTAAAGACGCAAAGATATTCGAAACTAAAAAATGTATCGAAGATGGAGCAGATGAGATCGACATGGTATTGAATGTCGGGTTCTTAAAAGATGGAAAATTTGATGAGGTAGAATCTGAGATCAGAGGGATAAAGGAAGCTATGGGAACTCATGTATTAAAAGTTATCCATGAAAACTGCTACCTGACAGATGCAGAAAAAAGAAAAGCTTGTGAGCTGTCTGTGAGTGCAGGGGCAGACTTTGTAAAGACTTCTACAGGATTTGGAACAGGCGGGTCTACATTTGAAGATGTAGCTCTTATGAAGGAAGTCGTAGGGGATAAAGCACAGATAAAGGCCGCTGGAGGAGTAAGAGATATCGAAACTGCCATGAGATATATCGAAATGGGAGTAACTAGATTAGGAACATCTTCAGGTGTCAGCTTAGTAAGTACAGGAAAAGCGAAAGAAGGGGAATACTAAACTGTTTTAATTTAATTTTATAATTATAAGGCAGGGAATAAAATAAAAAAAGAATACTGTTTAAACTGTAACCATGAAACTGGACACACATAAAAAAGTGTCTGTTTCATGGTTTTTTGATATTATTTTTACATCATATATTTAACTCACTAAATTCAAAAGTATTTGAGCTTAGTATGCTGCATTAAAAATGCTTACTATCTCTTCATGAGTAGCTTGTTGTGGGTTAGTAAATCCACAGGCATCTTTTAAAGCATTTGTTACTAAAACATCAAAATCTTCCTTCTTGACATTTAGGTCTTTTAATCCAGCTGGGATTCCTACTTCTTTTGATAACTTTTTAATAGCTTCAATGGCAGCTTCTGCCCCTTGTTTATCATTCATCTTAGATACATCTACACCCATAGCTTCTGCTATATCCTTTAATTTATGAGGCACTATTTTTGCTTTGTATTCTTGTACATGAGGTAATAACACTGCGTTG
>JAUXGP010000292.1 GCA_030621995.1 Psychrilyobacter sp. | reverse complement strand
CTACTCAGTTAACAGCAGATTTAAATCAATTTTTAGAAAAAAAGTTTGCTCCTAAAATCACCATGCATGGAGTATTTGTTGAGATGTTTGGATTCGGTGTACTGCTCACAGGAAGAAGCGGGATAGGTAAGAGTGAGACCGCTCTGGAATTAATTCACAGGGGGCATCGGTTGATCACAGATGATAAGGTAACTTTTCATGAACATCCCAGTGGAATGGTGGTAGGAAAAGCCGATAAGATACCTTATTTTATGGAACTTCGAGGAATAGGAATCATAGATATCAAGGCACTCTACGGACTGGGGTCTGTAAGAAAGGAAAAAAGATTAGACGCAATAATAGAATTGAAGGAATTAAAAAGCGATGATTATTTGACTAAAACTACCTCTAAAGGAACTCAGGTAGAGGTTTTAGGTCATCCTGTAGACCATGCAGAACTCTATATCAGTTCTGGAAGAAATGCAGCTACCATGGTAGAAACCACTATCATGAATTTAATAGCTATCAAATATGGTTACGATCCTGAAAAGGCATATAAGGGGAAGGTAAGACATAAAGAGTTTATATAAAACATACTAGGGGGCAACAAGGAAAATGAAAAGAATGGTAAAGACATTGGCAATCGATTATTTTGTAATAAATTTAGGGCTTATTATAGCTGCAATCGGAATAGGGTTATTTATAGTTCCTGCAAAGATAGTAAGTGGCGGAGTAACAGGAATAGCAACCATACTATATTATACATTTAACCTGTCTATCGGGACTAGTATGCTGTTTATCAATATTCCATTATTTTTAATAGGGGTAAAAACTTTTGGTAAAGAATATGGTGCCAAAACATTATTTGGTATCATAATGCTGTCATTTTATATAGATCTATTTAGAAAGATTGTAGGATTAGATAATGTAATAGATTTTACAAAAGGGAGCAACTTTTTATTGGCACCATTATTTGGAGGTATCTTATTAGGAGTGGGTCTGGGGCTGGTTTTAAAATTTGGCGGCAGTACCGGCGGAACCGATATCATAGCTCAGATGGTCAATAAAATTACCAAAATACCTGTAGGGTACTGCATGATGATCAATGATACGATTATTATAATCAGTGGAATAGCTATCTTTGGAATAGAAAAAGGATTGTATGCAATCATTGCAATGTTTACAACTAACGTAGTTATCAATAAGATCTTTGAAGGTGTAGGATACACTAAGATGGTCTATATCATAAGTGATAGATATGAAGTTATAAGGAGTATCATAATAAATGATATAAAAAAAGGCGGGACAGCTCTGTCAGCCAAGGGACTCTATACAGATGAAAGTAAATCTATGATTATGACTGTCTTAAAAAACAAGGAGATCAGAGATCTGCAGGCTCTTATAAAACAAGTAGATCCAAATGCATTTATGATCATATCAGAGGTCTACGAAGTGTTAGGCGAAGGATTTAAACCGCTGGATTAAAAAGACCGCCGTACAGAGGAGGAAAAAAAATGGACAAGATAATAGTAAAAAATATAAAGGCATATGGATATCACGGCGCTTTGACCGAGGAAAATATATTGGGGCAGAATTTTTATGCTGATGTAACCTTATATAAATCATTACAGAGAGCAGGCCTTACAGATGATCTGAATGAAAGTATAAGCTATGTAGATGTATATTATGACGTAGAAGAGATCATAAAGAATAAAAAATTTAAATTGATAGAGGCTTTAGCTGAGATGATAGCTCATACTTTACTGGTAAAATACAGTATAGAAAAGGTAGAAGTAGAGATAAGAAAACCTGGTGCTCCTATAAATGGAAGTTTTGACTATGTAGGAGTGGGAATAACCAGAGAGGCAAAAAACTATGAGATGGACTAGAGTTTATCTCAGCATGGGGTCTAATATAGGGAATAAATACTACTACCTTTTAGGAGGAATCTTTGCCATATCTCAACTGGAAAAAACTAAGGTTACAGCTATTTCAAGATTTTATTCAACAGATCCGGTGGGATATCTGGAGCAGGATGAATTTTTAAATTGTGCAATTGAGATTAAAACCCAGTTGTTACCCTATGAACTCCTCAGAGAACTTCAAAAGATAGAGTTAAAGTTAAAGAGAGAACGAAAATTGAGGTGGGGTCCTAGAACCCTGGATATAGATATTATATCCTATGGGAACCTCAGGTTAAACAATAACGACCTGGTCCTGCCTCATCCTAGATATGAGGAGAGAAATTTTGTATTGATTCCTCTTTTAGATGTAATTAAAGATAAAACCTATATCAAATCTATCATAGATTATAACGATAAAAGTGTCAGAGCAGAGAAAAAAGAAAAACTCCTAATCAGTAGTTGCCTCAACGGAAGAAAAACTTCATATAAGGGCACAGCCAGCTATAATTATATTGTGGCTGAACTCCTAAAAGACAGGTTTGAATTTATAGAAACTTGTCCCGAAGTAGAGGGAGGATTAAGTATCCCCCGTCCATCAGCTGAAAGAAATGGTGATAAAGTGATAACTATTGAAGGTGTGGATGTCACTGCTGAATTTCAAATGGGAGCCGATAAAGCTCTGAAAAAAGCATTAAAAAATAATATAAAACTTGCTCTGTTAAAAGGAAAAAGCCCGTCTTGTGGAATAGATACTATATATGATGGGACTTTTACGAAAAATATGAGTCCCGGAAATGGAATAACAGCGGATAAACTCCTATTAGAGGGGATAAACAT
>JAUXGP010000108.1 GCA_030621995.1 Psychrilyobacter sp. | reverse complement strand
TTAAACCAATTGGAAATAGAATCTTAGTAGAACCCTTAAAAATCGAAGAGAAAACTTTCAGTGGCATTATCCTGCCCAGTACAGGTGAGGCTAAGTCTTCTAATATGGGAATCGTCGCTGCACTTGGAAATATTGGAGAAGAAGTCAGCCTGGGAGATAAGATATTTTTCAAACCTCATTCCGGGATAGAAATCCCTGATTCAGATAAGACATTTCTCATCCTGGAGATGGAGGAGATCTTAGCCGTAATAAGATAAAAAAATCGGAGCAGACCTAGGTCTGCTCCGATTTTTTTATATTTATTTTTTCATGGCTCTGATCTTACTCGGTAAAGAAAAAATCTTAATAAATCCTTCTGCATCATGGTGATCGTATAGATCACTGGCTCCAAAAGATGAAATCCCTTCATCATAGAGGACATTAGGCGAGATTCTTCCGGCAACTTTTATATTTCCCTTATATAACTTAAGTTTTATTGTTCCAGTTACTACCTTGGAAACTTCATCTACAAATGCATCCATCCCATCTTTTAATGAACTGTACCAAAGACCGTTATAGACTATTTCTCCGTATTTTTGTCCCATATTTTTTTTAAATGCCTGAGTTTCTTTGTCCAAACAGATACTCTCTAATTCTTTTATAGCTGCATATAAAACTGTTCCTCCGGGAGTTTCATAGATCCCTCTGGATTTCATCCCAACCAGTCTGTTTTCTACAATATCCACTACTCCTACCCCGTGTTCCCCGGCTATTTTATTCAATTTGATCAAAAGATTAGCTGCGGATAATTTTTCTCCATTCACGCTTACTGGTGTTCCTGATTCAAAATCTATCTCCACATATTCAGCCTCATCTTTAGCATCCTCCAAGGATTTTACCATCATATATAAATCATCCTTATGCTCGTTTTCTAAAAACTCTATGTCTCCCCCCTCATGACTTATATGCCAAAGATTTTGATCTCTAGAATAGATTTTTTCCTTGGTTACAGTAAGTTCTATTCCCTTGGCATCAGCATAATCTATGGCATCTTCTCTGGATTTAATATCCCACTCTCTCCAGGGAGCTATTATTTTAATAGTTGGATCTAGTGCAGCAATTCCAGTCTCAAATCTTACCTGATCATTTCCCTTTCCTGTACATCCGTGACAAATATACTTAGCACCTTCTTTTTTAGCTATATTTACCAGTATCTTTGCCATAAGCGGTCTTGCAAAGGCAGTTCCCAGCAGATACTTGTCCTCATAGATAGCTCCAGCTTTTAACCCTTTGAATGCATAATTTTTTACAAACTCCTCAGCTACATTTTCTATATAAATTTTAGATGCTCCCGATTCAATAGCTTTTTTTCTGACATCTTCCATCTCGTCTTCCTGCCCTACATTTACACAGACGGCGATAACCTCTAATTCATAATTTTCTTTTAACCAAGGCACTATTATAGATGTATCTAATCCCCCAGAATATGCTAATACTACTTTGTCCATAATTTTTTCCCCCTATTTATTTTCTATGTATGTTTCTATTAATTCATTATATTTTTCGCTTCCTACAATCTTATCCAAGGCCTTATTTATCTTATCTAATAATTCTACATCCTCTTTTCCTATGGCTATGGCATATTCTTCCGATTGTAGGGTATAAGTAGCTAATTTTAATCCCTTGTTTTTTTCCACTGTTTTAACTGCCTGTTGATAATCCAAGATTATCATATCTATTTTTTCCGCCTGTAGTGATAAAGCTGCTTCATGTAATTTATTGTATTTTATTGCTTCTACCCCATCTAATTTTTTAGATAAATCCTCGGCTATGGTATCACTGGTTGTCCCCATTACCACACCTATTTTCTTACCTCCTATCTCCGATTCTTTTCCTATATCTTTTGACCCTTCTCCTACCATGATGACCTGACTCACATTAAAATATGGGTGGGTAAAATTCACATTTTTCTTTCTATCTTCGGTTATCGACATTCCAGCTACAATTAAATCTATTTTTTTCGTTTGAAGGGCCGGCAAGAGTCCGCTAAAATCCATCCCTACTACTTTGAATTTAAGTCCGCTTTCTTTTTCGATCTCCTTCAATAGATCCATATCAAATCCTACTATTTCATCCCCTTCCATATATTCAAATGGAACAAAACTAGGAGCTGTTCCCACTATATACGTTTTTTCTTCCTCTTTTGGAGACCCACAGCCAACTATCAACATAGATACCAATACCATCATTAATTTCATTATTTTTTTCATCTTTAAACCTCCTGTTTATTTTTTATTTTTCAAAAATATATTTGCATCCTCTATTTGAGTTTCCACCGATTCTAATCCTGTTCCCCCATAACTTTTTCTCCCATTTACACATTCTTTTATGCTTATCTTTTCATTGATATCCCCTTCAAACAAATCATTGAATTGTTTAAATTCTTCCAGTTTTAATTGAGATATTTTTTTATTGTTTATCTCACAATAAACTACCAGTTCTCCTACTATTCTATGAGCTTCCCTGAATGGTAGTTTCTTTTTAGCCAGATAATCGGCTACATCGGTAGCATTTATAAATCCATCCTCGATTCCTTTCATCATATTTTTTTCATTTATTTTCATAGTAATCAGCATTTCTTTGAAAATTACTAAAGAAATTTTTATTGTATCGATTGAATCAAAAACTCCCTCCTTGTCCTCCTGGGTATCCTTATTGTAGGCCAGGGGCAGCCCCTTCATAACTGTTAAAATCCCCATTAAATTTCCGTAGATTCTGCCTGTTTTTCCCCGGATGAGTTCTGCTATATCTGGATTTTTTTTCTGCGGCATGATTGAAGATCCGGTAGAATATGAGTCATCTAAATTTACAAATGAAAATTCACTTGTTGACCACAGGATAATCTCTTCAGATAATCTGGACATATGCATGGAGATCATGGAGATAATAAAGTTCAATTCAATTATAAAATCCCTGTCACTGACAGTGTCCAAACTATTTTTAGTAACCTCAGAAAATTGAAGTTCCTTTGCCACAAAATGCCTGTCTATATCATAGGTTGTTCCAGCCAGTGCTCCTGCTCCCAAGGGCATTACATCCAGTCTTTTGTAGGAGTCTTCCAGTCTATCCAAATCCCTTTTAAACATCTCATAATATGCCAAAATATGGTGGGAAAATAAAATAGGCTGTGCTCTCTGCAGGTGGGTATATCCAGGCATGATTACTTCTTTATTTTTTTCCGCTACCTCAATTAAACTATCTAATAATTCTATTAAAATTCCTTTTATAGTTATGGTTTCTTTTTTTAAATACATCCTTATGTCCAAGGCCACCTGGTCATTTCTACTTCTAGCCGTATGAAGTTTCCCCCCCACTTCTCCTACAATCTCTATCAGCCTTTTCTCAACGGCCATATGGATGTCTTCATCCTTTATATCAAAGGTGAATTCTCCTGCTTCTATCTCTTTTAATATCTGTAAAAGCCCATCTTCTATCTTTTTTTGTTCCTCTTCCCCTATAATATTTTGTCGAGAGAGCATCTTAGAGTGAGCTATACTTCCTTTTATGTCCTCCTCATACATTCTTTTATCAAAATTTATAGATCCATTGAATTCCTCCAATATTTTTGCCGTTCCCTTATTAAATCGTCCACCCCAGAGTTTCATCTTTCTCTCCTTTTTTTCGTATTTTTTGTATAAAAAGGGGATCCTGCCATTTTCAACAGAATCCCTGTTAGATTAGCATGATTTACTTCCTATTTAATTTTCAATATACCTGCTTTCCATGCTAATCCCTCTTTTTTAAAACCATTTTTTTAATAATTTATCGTATGTACCATTTTCTTTTAACGTTGTTAAAGCTGTATTTATTTTTTTCAATAAATCTGCATTATCTTTGGATACTGCCATTGCATATTCTTCCTTTTCTCCCTCTGCAGAGGTAATTTTTATTCCCTCGTTATTTTTTACAAAATTCTTAGCTGGTTCCCCGTCTAATACCACTGCATCTATCTTGCCTTCCTTTAAGTCCATGATAGCTGCATAACCTGCATTGTATTTTTTTACTTCTACCCCGGCTATCTCACTGACAACTACATCTCCTGTAAATCCTAATATTACTCCTACTTTCTTTCCTTTTAATCCCTCAAAATTTGAGATATCGTCTGCATCTTCAGCTGTTATGATCACCTGATTTGCTTTATAATATGTTTCACTGAAGTTTACAGCTTTCTTTCTCTCCTCAGTAGCCGTCATCCCTGCTATTATCATATCTACTTTTTTAGCCTGTAATGCCGGCAATAAACCATCAAAAGCCATATCCTTAATCTCCATCTCTATCCCTATCTCCTTTGATATCTCTGCCATCAGATCCATATCAAATCCCACAGTTTTTCCATTTTCTAAATATTCAAAGGGTGCAAATTCAGCATTGGTTCCCACGTAGATCTTTTCTACCTTTTCCTCACTCCCATTTCCACAAGCCACCATAAATAGCCCTACCATCACTGCCATTATTAATTTCATCATTTTTTTCATTTCTTTCCTCCGTTTTATAATTAAATTTATTTTTTTAATGATTCAATACCTTGTCTAAAAATTCTTTGGTTCTCTCATGGGCAGGAGCTTCAAAGAACTCCTTAGGAGCAGCATCTTCTAAGATAACTCCGTAATCCATGAAGAACACTCTGTTAGCCACACTCTTGGCAAACCCCATCTCATGGGTTACAACTATCATGGTCATACCAGATTTTGCCAGATCTCTGATTACATCCAACACCTCTCTTACCATTTCAGGATCCAGGGCTGAAGTGGGTTCATCAAACAAAAGAATATCCGGTTCCATGGCAAGAGCTCTTGCTATGGCAATTCTTTGTTTTTGTCCTCCCGATAAAGAATCTGGATAAGAGTTTTCTTTTTCTTCCAACCCTACCCTTTTCAACAAATTTTTGGCTTTTTCTATTATCTCTTCCTTTTTTATTTTTTTGACCTTCATAGGTGCCAGCATTAAATTTTCCAGTACCGTCTTGTGAGGAAATAGATTGAAGTGCTGGAATACCATCCCTACATTTTGTCTGACCTTGTTTATGTTGACTTTAGGATCCGTTATGTCTTTTCCCTCTATAACTACCTTCCCCGAGGTTATCTCTTCCAGCAGGTTGATACATCTTAAGAAGGTAGATTTTCCCGATCCAGAGGGTCCTATTACTGCGACTACCTCACCCTTACTTATCTCCTTAGTTATTCCCTTCAATACCTCTAAACTTCCAAAACTTTTATGTAAACTTTTTATTTTAATCATCAGTTTTTCACCTTCTCCTCTATCTTTCTCATAAATTTAGTAAATACACTGGTTAATATCAGATAGATTATCCCGACTGCCAGGAGCGGTTCTACTCCTCTATAGGTTTGACTGGTGATTATATTAGCTGATCTGAGTAAATCCACTCCTCCAATAAATCCTACTATGGAAGTTTCCTTTAAAAGTGAGATGAATTCACTTACTAGAGCTGGCAAAATTTTTCTCACTGCCTGGGGTATTATTACCTCCTTCATTGTAGTCAAATAATTCATTCCCAGAGCTCTTGCTGCTTCACTTTGCCCCTTATCCAATCCTTGTATTCCTGCTCTTATAATCTCTGCTACATAGGCTGCACTGTTTAATCCAAATGCAAGTCCTGCAACTACTAATATCGGTACATCTCTGAGTGTGCCTACAAAGATTATATTGGCTAAAACCATTAATTGCACCACTGCTGGTGTACCCCTGATCAGATCAACATATATCAATGCTCCTTTGGACAATGGATTGAATTTATTATTAAATGGGTAGAAGTGACTCAATCTGCAGAGTGCTAATATCACTCCCAATACTATCCCTATTATTGCTGCTAAAATTGTTACGTTGATGGAAAATAATAATCCTTTTAGGATATACAGGTATCTATCTCCCTCTATAAATATCCCCTTCAGTATTTCTAAGTATGCCATTTTGCTCCTCCTAATTTATATCTATAATTCTCTAAAAAATAAAAAATCCCAATGTTTGCAGTTAGACTACATACCTTGGGATAAAAAAAGCCGTCACATTAATTGACGGCTAAAATTTCAATACTTAATATACTCAT
>JAUXGP010000125.1 GCA_030621995.1 Psychrilyobacter sp. | reverse complement strand
ATTGTTACATCCACTACGTTTTCTTCCCCATACTTAACCTTGGCATCACTGGCTTTTTTTACCATGGTAAACACCGTATCTACAATATTTTTATCTTCCGATCTTTTAGCTAATATTCCCATCTTCCCTCCTTTTTTTATTTTTTATACACCAATTCCTTTATTTTTTCATATATTTCCTGCGTATCATTCTCTGATATTTCTCTTTCCTGCCATATTTCCTCTGCTTTTATAGCCTGCCCTATCAGCATCAAGAGTCCATTCTCTCCTACTTCAAATCCCTCTAAAAATCTAGTTTTTTGAGGGTTATAGATAAGGTCGATCCCAGCCTGATATTCTTTTTTTCCCTCTGTATTTATTATACTACATTCTATATTTGGATGCATACCACAGGGAGTACAATTAACTATTAAATTTTTCTCAGATATATTCTTCAATTCATCGTAGGAGATAATATTTAAAGTTTTAAAGTTTTGAAAATTAACCCTGGCTTTTTTTACATCTCTAGTGACTAAGTAATTTTTTCCCCCTAAATCATCTAAACATTTAATCACAGCTCTGGCTGATCCTCCCGCACCACAGATAAAGTTTTTTTTATTTTTTATTTCTAAGTTTAATTTAGATATTATCATCTTAAATCCATAGTAATCTGTGTTGTATCCTGTTAATCTCCCGCCTCTAGAAATCACAGTATTAACTGCTCCTATCTGCCTGGCTTCCTCAGATATTTCATCTAAATACTCCATAATATCTGTCTTGTAGGGGATAGTTATATTTATACCCGACAAGTATCCACCCCTTAAATTTTTTACCACTTCTATCAAATTATCATGAGCTACTTCTATCAATGAATACTCTCCATCTATCTCCAATTTTTCAAATACCATATTATGGATTG
Organism: Psychrilyobacter sp.; assembly: GCA_030621995.1. Taxonomy (GTDB): domain Bacteria; phylum Fusobacteriota; class Fusobacteriia; order Fusobacteriales; family Fusobacteriaceae; genus Psychrilyobacter. The sequence continues at coordinate 4,721 of JAUXGP010000125.1, read as the reverse complement.
CAGGAGAATAACTATGTCCTAATTTCTCTCCAATTAAAGCATATTTATTTTTCATAACTGCCAATCACCTCAAAATATTTGCTTTTTTTCTCTATCTTTTCTATAGATGGTTTCAAGGTATCATAGTTCCCCTCCAATTCTACAAAAAAAACATATTCCCATGGAGAGTCTTTAAGAGGTCTTGATTTTATAGAGAGCATATTGATACCGTATCTGCTGAATTCCCCTAAGACACTGGAAAGATCTCCTGACTTATTATATGTAGAAAATACTGCCATAATCCTGTTATGATCTTTATTTACAATTAATTTATTCCCAATGACCATAAATTTAGTTGTATTTTCTTCGTGGGTATTTATGTTTTTTGCCAAAATATCCAAATTATAGATTTTTGCTGTCTCAGCACTTCCTATAGCACCCTTAGTTATATCCTTCGTTTCACTTATATATTTTGCACTTATAGCTGTATTATAATATGGTATCTCTTTATAACCTCTCCCCTTTAAAAAAGTTTGAGATTGTTTAAATCCTTGAATATGGGAATAGATTTCTTTGATATCATTTAATTTAGCACCCTTTATTCCCAATAAATTGTGATCTATTTTCAACTCTATAACATCTATTATATAGGTATTATATTTTTTCAAAAAATCAAAATTATCGGTAATATCCCCTGTGTAGGAATTTTCAATAGGCAGTACCCCTACTTCTATTTTCTCATTTTTTAATGCTGTAAATACATCTTCAAAGTTTTGATAGGAGTTTAGGGGTTCATCTTTATATTTAGTTTTCAGTGCCAAATAACTAAAGGATCCTGGTATTCCTTGATATCCCACAACTTTATCCAGCCCAAGGATAGCCTTTTGAAAACTTCTAGATATTTTCATATTCTCTTCTAAAAATTCAACATAATATTTTTTTATTTTTTCGTCTGTAACCCTCTTGGAATTTTCTTCTATCACTACTTTTTCCCTTGCTGTATCCAGCACTTCCATCCCTGTACTCTGCTTATATTTTGCAATTACTTCCACGACGTTCATTCTTTTTACAAATAATTTTGCCATCTCTTCATCTATTTTATTTATCTCAGTTCTCAATTCCTCTATACTTTTGATAATGTCACAACCTCCCTACCCTCTCTTGCCTCTGGCGAAACTAATGCAACTCATCCTTTTTATGGTTGCTCTTTATCAAAGAGTAACCAACGCTAGAATAATTGAGCGATAGTTTGCTCTTTAGTAAAGAGTTTACATCTACAAATTAAGTTTTAATTATACTTAATTTTAGTAGTCGTAAAAAACCGACAACAAGGAAAGAGTTTAATTCTAAACTAGAAAATCTAAGATCCCTATGGCTGCCATTGCTTCTACTACCACTAAAGCTCTTGGGACTATACAGGGATCGTGTCTTCCTACAATTTCAAATTTTGTTTCCTCATTGGTTTTCATATTTATAGTTTCTTGAACCTTTGATATAGAAGGAGTTGGTTTTATAGCTACCTTAAAGTTTATAGGCATTCCATTGGTAATACCTCCTAAAACTCCCCCGTTGTTGTTAGTTTTAGTTTTTACTTCATTCCCATCCATATAGATTTCGTCATTGGCTTCACTGCCAAATAATTTCGTTATTCCAAACCCGGCACCAAACTCTACACCTTTTACAGCAGGTATAGAATACATTAAACCAGCCAATTGGCTTTCGATAGAGTTAAAAAATGGATTCCCTATTCCAGGTTCCATCCCAATAATAGAGCACTCTATTACCCCTCCTAAGGAATCACGTTTACTTTTAGCTTCCAATATTTTTTCCCGGCTAAGATTTTCTAAATCCTCATCCAAAAATGGAAGTTGTTTTTCAGATAATTTTTTAAAAACTTCTATATTTAGATCCCTCTCACAAAAATCCCTGTCTACGAGGTCTTTTATACTCTTTATATGAGTCCCTATATAGATCCCTTTAGATTTTAGTATTTGCTTTGCTACGGCACCTGCAAATACAATGGGAGCTGTTAATCTTCCGGAAAAATGTCCTCCTCCACGATAATCATTGTATCCATCATACCTTTTATATCCAGTATAGTCAGCATGTGCCGGTCTGGCTATATCTTTTATCTTACTATAATCCCTCGATTGCTGGTCTCTATTTCTAATTATTATACTAAGAGGTGCTCCTGTAGTATATCCATTAAAATATCCGCTTAAAATTTCAAAAGTATCCGCTTCTTTTCTTGCCGTTGTAAGCTCATTTTTACCTGTAGCACGTCTTTGCATCTCGAATTTTATTAGATCCAGATCTAACTCCACCCCTGCTGGTAATCCATCAATGGTAATCCCTATCCCTACACCGTGGGATTCTCCGAACAGTGATAGTTTTATATTTTTTCCCCAAGTTGAACCCATCTTTATTTCACCTTTCCCTTTACGGTTTTCTCACATTTAAAATTAATTCTAATTAGAATTAATTTTAATACTCGTGACATCACCAAATTTAAGATTAGAGAAAAGATTGCTAAAGCAATCTTTTCTCTACTTTTTTGTTAAAACCTTATCATAAAAATTAAACAATAGTTTGCTCTTTTTTCAAAGAGTAAACGATAACAAGGAAAGAGTTAACTTTTTTGATTTTTATTCCTCTATTACTTTCATTTCCCCGCCTAGACTCTCAAAATCTTTCCAAAAATTCGGGTATGATTTTTTTACTGAATCTGCACCTGTAAGGATAATCGGCTCATCACACCTGCTGCTGGCTACTGCCAATGCCATGGCTACCCTATGGTCATTCCAGGCATCTACTTCTACTCCACCCTTTAAGTTTTTTACTCCCTCTATGATCATTCCATCCTCAGTTTCTACTATCTTAGCACCTAATTTATTCAGTTCGGTTGTCATAGAAGTTATCCTGTCAGATTCTTTTATTCTCAATCTGCCGGCATTAATTATTCTGGTAGTTCCTTCACTTAAACTAGCTAAGACTGTCACTACAGGCCCTAAATCCGGGCATTGACTAAGATCAATTGTTGCTCCCGTTGATTTTTTACCCGCTATACTCATTATACCTTCATCTATTGATAAATCTCCACCCATATCTTTCAATATCTTTATTATTTCCCTGTCTCCTTGCAAAGAATCAGGATTCATTCCAAGACAATTTATACCATCATTTAAAAATCCGGCTACCAGCCAAAATGCTACCTGGGAAAAATCTCCCTCTACCCTGTAATCATATGCCCTGTACCCTTGATTCCCGGGGACAATAAATTTTTCATAATTTTCATTGATTATTTTGATGCCGAATTTATCTAAAATGTCTAAAGTCAGGTCTATATACCCTTTGGATTCTAGATTAGTAGTTATAATTATTTCAGAGTTACCATCTAATTTCGGCAGTGTATAGAGCAGCCCTGTAATAAATTGAGAACTTATATCTCCCCTTACTTCAAATCTACCTGATTTTAATTTACCATCTATAGTTAAGGGCAGCTCCTCCACACCCCGGCTATATTTTATCCCCTGTTTGTCAAAAATTTCATGGAATACACTCAGTGGTCTAGTAGTTAATCTCCCTTCTCCTACAAAGGTTACTTCCCCATCTGCCAACAGAGATATAGGTATCATAAATCTAATTGTAGATCCTGATTCTCCGCAATTTATAGTATTATTTATCCTTCTCAGATTTTGAGACCCTGTAATAACTTCATAATCTTCAAATATTTCTATCTCCACTCCTAAATCTTTCATAGCCTGAGTAGTTACTACTATATCATTTGAAAAATTAAGGTTTGTTATCACACTCTTTCCATCAGCTAATGAGCCGGCAATTATAGCTCTATGTGCCAGACTTTTAGATGGCGGTATCACTACATCCCCTTTTAATTTGTTTGGAATTATTCTAACCTTCATTTCTACCCTCCTACTCTGCAAAACTTACTGTTCATAAAAAAACTGACCTTGCACCCAATTAGTCATAATTCAAGTTTTTATAAACTTTAATTTATAAGAAAAATTTGATTAGTTTTTTTATTTAAATAATTTATTCCCGATCTCTTCCTCTGCTACTTTCTTTATCTCTGCCTTCCCTATTTCAGATAAAAATATAAAATTTAATATTCCCGATATATTTTTTTTATCAGTTTTCATAGTTTCTATAAGATCTTCTAATCTCACTTTATCTTTGACAGGCAGATTATATTTTAATAGGATTTTTTTTATTTTCTCTGATTCACCCTTTTTGGTAATTCCCAATTGTTCTCCCAATTTCGTTATCTCGTACATACCGATAGAGATTGCCTCACCGTGGGTATATTTACCATAATTATAATATTTTTCAATGGCATGACCCAGAGTGTGCCCAAAATTTAATATCATACGCAAACCCAGATCCAACTCATCTGCCTCTACTATTTTTGCCTTTATCTCACAACATCTTTTTATAATCTTTTCAATATCTGCCATGGAAGTTTTTAGATCTTCCTTCCCTAACAGATAGTCAAAAAACTCATTGTCATAGATGGCACCATATTTTATTACCTCTGCCATCCCGCTCCTGACTTCCCTTTCATCCAGAGTTTTGAGCAGATCAGGATCGATAAGTACCATCTTCGGCTGATAAAAACTCCCAACTAAGTTTTTACCCCGGCTTGTATCCACTGCAACCTTCCCTCCTACACTGCTGTCTACCTGAGCCAACAATGTCGTTGGTATCTGTATAAAATCTATCCCTCT
>JAUXGP010000147.1 GCA_030621995.1 Psychrilyobacter sp. | reverse complement strand
TTCCTAAGACCGCTTGGCCTCCGACTTATAAGAACCAAATCCGGATATCTGACCTATACAGGCAGAGGCTGTAACAGATCGATGTCTGAACTCCTCTCTAGAATGAATATTGCTGAGATGGACTTCTATTGTTGGGATTGAAACGGATTTTATTGCATCCAGGATAGCAATACTATAGTGGGTGTATGCTGCAGGATTGATTATAATACCGTCATATTTGGCATATGCACTTTGAATTTTATTTATTATTTCACCCTCAATATTATTTTGAAAACACTCAATTTCTATCTGTAATTCTGTTGATTTTTTTTCTATCATGTCTATTAATTTAAGATATGACAGATCTCCATATATATTTTTTTCCCTGATCCCCAACATATTTATATTGGGACCATTTATAACCAAAATTTTCATAAAAACCTCCTACTTTTTTGCTTGTATATATATACAATCTTATAAGAAATTATAAATTAATTTTAGAAAATTTTAGTTTATAAAAACCTAGATTGCTTTTAATTGGATGGAACGTCACGTTCCTTTTTATATAATACTATAAAAATAGGAGGTTTTCAACTTAATCAAAAATTAATCACATTTTGAATATCCACAAGCTCTGCAAGAATAACATCCACCAGAGATCTCTAATTTTTCCCCGCATTCAGGACAGACTGCCTCATGCCTGTGTAATTCATCTATCTCTTCAATTAATTTCTCTTCTTTCTGTTTAATAAAAACCTGTGCTGCTTCGTAATCTTTTAATCCCATCTCATCTTCAAATTCCTTTAATATATTCAGGATCGCTAATGGACAGGTATCACCCTTAGATAGTTTTTTCCCCACAGCATTTCCCCCGGCAAAAGCAGGACAGCCACTGATACCTTCAATGGATTTTTCCAGCATAAATAAATTCCCTCCTAACCTCAGCATCCCTGACATAAATATAGCTACAGCTTGAATGTTTTTTTCACAACCTCCAGAGCCGCTCCTTATTACATATAGATCCTGAATCTTATTTTCACTTGGAGAATATCCGATCATGACCTTTAATTTTCCACAGCCAATTCGTAAGTTTTTAGGGTAATATATCGTATCTTCAGCTATAGTTTTTAACTCTCCCCTGGATAGTTCCAAGGTTTCTTCTGCTGTATCTTCTTCCAATGTGAGAATTCCCTCTCGAGCACACCCGGATCTATATACAGTAACTCCTTTTAATCCTAATTCCCAAGCTTTCAGATAGATATTTTCAACCTCTTCTGTGGTAGTTTTATTTATCAGATTCACAGTGGAGGAGATACTGGCATCTATCCTGTTTTGCCAGGCAGCCTGCATCTCCAGCCTTTCAACAGGGTCTAAATTTTGAGCTGTTATAAAGGATTCAGGCAGATCTTCTACACTTTGGATATCATACCTTTCCATATACTCCTTGGCAATAGGAGCAAAAACCTCATAAAATACATCTTCTCCGTGCAGACTCTCTGTCTTTCTTGTATAGGAAAAAGCAAAGTTAGGTTCAATCCCTGTACTTATTTGCAGCATGGTACCGATAGATCCTGTAGGGGCTATGGTAAGTAACTGAGAATTCCTCAGCCCGTATTTTTTAATCAATTCTATAACTTCTTCATCGGAATTTTCAATTAAAAATGGTGATTTTAAAATTGTTTCTAAATCAAATTTAGGATAACTTCCGCCTTCCTTTGCAAGAATGGCACTCTCCTTGAGGGCTTCAATAATAATAACTTTCCCCAGGGTATCACAGAACTCTATAGATTCAGGGGAACCATATCTGAGGTCTAGCTGGATAAGCAGGTCTCCTACTCCTAAAATTCCCAATCCTATCTGCCTCCAGTCGGCTACTGATTCCCTTTGCTCCTTTAGTGGATGCAGGGGCAGACCCTCGTCTAAAACATCATTAAGTGCTCTTATTCCTGTTCTCACAGCTTTTTTTAATCTCTCAAAATCAAATTCATCTTTAGTTTCATTCAGAAAACTAGGCAGGATCAGTGATCCCAACAAACAGCTTCCACCAGCAGGAAGAGGTTCTTCAGCACAGGGGTTGGTTCCTGCAAATTCAAAATTTTCATCTTCACTCAGAAGATTCCAGTTGGATATTCTATCCCAAAATAACATCCCTGGTTCAGCATAGTTCCAATTTTGACGTGCTAATTCCTTGAATAACTCTTTAGCTCTAACTTCTTTTTCTACGACCTCATCTGTATCCAAAACTTCAAATTTTAATGTAAATAATTCATCTTTTTTCACTTTCTCCATAAATTCATCGGTCATTCGAACAGAAATATTAGCTTTTTGAACTTTAGAAAGATCTCCTTTTATCTTTATAAAATCACAAATATCTGGGTGATCTATTGAAAGAGAAAGCATGAGTGCACCCCTTCTACCATTTTGTCCTATGATCTCTGTAGTAAGGTTATATAGATCCATAAAAGATACAGACCCTGTGGTCTCCAAAGCCGAATTATTAACCATACTTCCCCTAGGTCTCAGATTGGATATATCGATCCCGCATCCACCACCGTAGGAAAAGGTACGAGCCAAGTTTTTGGCTGTTTCAAATATTGACTCTAAATTGTCTTCTGGAGGAGTTAATACATAACAATTTGAATAAGTTATCTTTCTTCCTAACTTATGCAACCCTCTATTGGCTAATATTCTGCCTGCAAAAATAAATTCTTTATTAACTATAGTTTCCCTCAATAAAAGGTCACCATTGGAAATTCTTTCCAGCCATTCTTTAAAAGTTTCATCATTATATTTGTATTTTTTTCTCCAAATATCCTGACCTAAAATGTTTTCTTCTCCCAACCACTTTATCTCATTCAAAATAAATTCACCCCATTATATAGTTTTTATTTCATGTATTTTACTAAATATTGTGTTTTATATTATAATATATACCACCGATTTCGAAGTTTTCATAGTCTTTTTTTTAAAAAATTCCCAACATTAGGATAAATTTTATTATTTTATTTATTATTTATAAAATAATAAATAGATAAAAAAGTTGAAATCCTCTATTAAATATGGTATAAATTGATAGAAGCATTGAAGCCCTTGTTTTATAAGGGATAAAAAATGGGAGGTATTAAAATGACTAAAAAAGAATTCGTAGCACTATTTGCAGAGAGAGGAAATTTTGAATCTAAGGCAGAGGCTGAAAGAAAATTAGATACATTCATGACTACTGTTGAGGAAGTATTATTAAACGGAGATGAAGTTAACTTTATCGGATGGGGAAAATTTGAAGTAGTTGCAAGAGCTGAAAGAAAAGGAAGAAATCCTAAAACTGGTGAAGAGATCACTATTCCTGCAAAGAAAGCTGTTAAATTTAAAGCTGGAAAAAAATTAAACGATAAGATGAACTAAAAGTTATAAAAAAAGGAGATTAAATCTCCTTTTTTTTTCTACCTTTCATCTAAAATTATTCGAGGTAATTTTTATTCTGTACACCTTCTAATCTCTTCCTAATTTGCTGTATAAAACTTCTTGCTGTTTAGATGTGAAATCGAAATATATCATCGTATTTTCAACATTTCTGTGCCCCAAAATGTACTGAACTTCCTTTATGTCTAATCCACAATCCGCTAAATGAACTCCTGCTGTATGTTTTAGAGTGTGAAAGTGTTGTTTCTCTTTTGGTATATCTGCTAGATTAAAATATTTTTTACATAATCTTGTGAGATGCTGGCGACTTAAAGGAGTGGATTTTCTACTCAAAAAAATATGATTTGAATTGTTTTCACAACTCATATATTCGCTCAACAATCTGCTCGTACCCCTGGTCAAACGGATGGTATTATTCCTGCTTCCTTTCAATCTCCTGCAAAATAATTCCTTGCTATTCTCATGGAAATCTTCTTTCTTTAAGTTAGATATTTCACTTGCTCGCAATCCACACTCATAGGCAAGGAGAAAAATTAATTGATCTCTCCCAAAAAATTTAAATTTTTGCTTCTTTTTATCCATCAAAAATATTTTTTCAGCCTCTTTAAAAGATAACATCAACCTGTCAAATTCTGCATTGGTCAAATATTTAATTTCTCTATTTACAGCTCTTTTTTTCTTTCCTTTTTTGAATTGTTTTTCAAGTTCTCTGATCTTGTCTTCCAGTAAGATGCTGATTACCACATCATCTTTATTTTCCTCCAGTTTTTTTCTCAGAGCTTCCAATTGATTTATATCCATAAATTTCTCCTATAAAATTATATTATTTTTAACACTAAATTTCCATCTACTATATAATACCTTAAAATTTATCATAAATCAACGAAAGTTCCAAAATGTTTATTTTGGAACTTTCGAAATTAATCATTGAAAATAAAGGGCTAAATCCTTTCATTCATTCTTCATAAAACGAATGTTCCATTATAAAAAACAATATATATAGTTTATTCCATCTTTTTTCAGGTCGGAGGGAAAACTATATAAAAAATAAAATTCCTTTTAAATGAATGTTCAATATTTATTTTAATCGGACTATGCTAAGAGAAACTGCAAAAAAATTAAGACGCTCTTATTTCGCTTTTAAGAGGTTTCATGGTGTGAATACACGTCTTTTATCTTGCTCTTGCCTTAAATCGGACATTTCATAGAAAATGTTGATTTTATTGATGTTTAAAGAAGATGTATAAATCGATCTATTAAAAAGACCCTATAATTAAAATTATAGGGTCAAATATTCAAAATATTTATTTTTTCCAAGTATTTGGAGATTTATTCCATTCACTGGCTTCCTCTGCATCTTCAGAAGACAGGTAATTTTCTTCAACTGCTAATTCTATTAAATCAGGAAATCTTGAGAGTGTTTCCCACTTACAGTCAGCCTCTTCAAATCTATCGTATGCCTTTTTAAATTCATACGAGAAGATTGCCATAACTTCTACCTCTTTAGCTCCCTCTCTCCTTGCAGCCTCTCGTTTTCTGTTAAACTCGAAGATCTATTGAATTGGCTTGTCCGCCTCCGCGATCGAGAGGAC